>CAMBMC010000015.1 GCA_945868555.1 Chitinophaga pinensis
ATTGTTTGACCCCGATGGGGTCATTGGCTTTTCGGGAGGGCTTATGGTTACAAAGGTTCGACCCCGATGGGGTAAGTAAATCAAAGTTAAAATGATAAGATAAAAAATGAAGGTGGATTTAGTCGGACAACAATGATTAGTAAATAGTAATTAGTAATTAGTAACTATTTTAAAAATCCCTCCAGCTCCACAACAATTTCGTTGCGTCGTGCGATGACCTGAAAAGGTGGGTTGTAACCTAAATAGCTGAATTTTCCTGTATAGTTCAAACTATTTTCTTTCAACGAAGCCTTGAGTTTGTTGGTGTATTCTTCAATCTTTTGGTCATCTGCCCAACCGCCAAACTCAATGGCTGCCATGATTTTCTGTCCTTGTTCTTCGAAATAAATTCGACCATTGTTCGGTTTTGGCAAATCTTCCTTCGAAATATCTGAAGGCACCATGAACGACATTCGTGTGGTATCACCAATTTCCATCACCACAGGTGAAGTCATGGCAATTTTTTCATTCTTGTCATTGCCTCCAAAAATATATCCGGCCAAGGTTCTAAATCCGTTGCTTGAGGTTGCTTCATATGAATCAGACACCATTTTTACACTAGAAAACATTGCTGGGGCATATTGCCGAACTTCAAAATTGTCAAACTTTTTGAGCACGACGTATTTGTGTTGTTCGGTTCTTTTCGCGCTTGTATAAATAAAGGCCTGTGCAAGAATCATAATTCCTAAAAGTATCGATGTGACAATGACTATTGTTTTCATGTGAATGTTTTTTTAGAATAACACGTGACGGATGGAAATGTTTATAAAGTCAATAGACATCAAGATTTTAAGACTTTAAGATCTTAAGACTTGCTCATACTTCGGTGACTCCACCACGGCGGACACGTGATGTTCCGAAGGAAGTATAGAAGTCACGATTAAAGACAAAGGACAGAAAGATATCAAGATTTTAAGGCTTAATCTAACTTCGAATGGTTTAGTATCAAAACTTAATTCTTAATTCTTAATTCTTAATTCTTAATTCTTAATTCTTAATTCTTAACTCGTAATTATTTAAATCCTCTCAGCTTTTAGGTCGCTTTTCTCCACATCAAAAACGGTTGTACCAAAGTCGAGTTGGAACCATTGCAAGAAAACCTCCATACTTCGGTCTTGTGGCCAGTCTTCTTCGTTCTCCGTAATCATTGACAATTCGTTGGCGAAAATTTTCTTGAAGTGCTGTTCAACAAGTGGTTCAGTATCAAAGAAATCTTCAGTAATGAGATAGAGATTTGCTTCGATAACCTCATCAATGCCAAAGGCATCTTCATCTTCGAAGGTTTTTACCCATTCGTGAAACGGTGCCAATGGCGTTATGCTCAGATATCCTCGGTTAATTATTTTCATAGTTTTTGGGTTCGTTTAATAAATAGTGTATCTTCTTTTTGTACTGGGTCGATTTTGTACTCGTACCACGCTGCTTTTCGTTGTTTCTTTTGCACGACGACAAGATCCCAAAAATCATTGCCGTAATTCAAGGCCAAGCATTTCTGCCATTTCTTTTCATCAAGCGGAAGTGCCGAAGAAATATAGGTAAATGAGGTGTCGTTTAGGAAAATCAACATGGCATCCGCCTGGTACTTCTCTTCAGCCAAATACTTATGGGATTTACAGTTCTCACCGAAGCAATCCAACCAATTGAAGAAGGCATTCATGGTGCGCAAAGAATCCTTAAAGGTCCATTGTCCGAAGAAGATGACACCCTCTTTCATCTGTAAATGCAGTTTTTTGAAAGATTTTGGTTGAAAGCGATCTGCGAACATCGGCTCGCCTATTGTATCGATTTCCATCACGGTAATTCCCGCTTTTTCGGCAAGCCAAATGTCAAATCCGTAGTTGATCACATCTTTCTTTTGACCTTTCTTCCCCTCCTCATCGTTTGATGCTTTGGGGTTGATGTTATCCATGTCCAAGACCTTTTCTTTCTTGCCACCGCAAGATGTCAGCACGACGATTCCAAAAAAAATGAGCAAGAGCTTCATGTTACACATCTAGATTTTTCAATACTTCAGATACACGTTGAATGTCCTCGCTTGAATTGTCCAAGTGCGTCACCATGCGAATCATCCCAGGCCCAAAAGCCATAATTCGGATCTGCTCCTTCGCCAACTTTTCAATCACCACATCCCGCTGTGAAGCGTCATTCAGAATGGCCACTACAATATTTGTTTGAACTGGCATTACCTCTTTCACCCAAGGCAACTGATTCAATGCCTTCTCCAATGCCGTAGCATTGTCATGGTCGATTTTCAATCGTTCTACGTTGTGTTTCAAGGCATACAATCCTCCTGCGGCGATGATTCCCGCTTGACGCATTCCACCTCCAAAAACCTTTCTAACTCGTCGCGCTTTCTTGATAAAATCGCTTGACCCTATCAGCACAGAACCGACAGGTGCGCCCAATCCTTTGGAGAGACAGAGCGATATGGAATCAAACTGCGAGGCATATTCTTTTGGGTCGATTCCAGTCCGAACCAGAGCATTCATCAAACGTGCTCCATCCAAGTGAAGTGGTAATTTATGATCTAGACAGAACTGACGAATCCGTTTTATTTCTTCAAAATCGTACACTGCTCCTCCACCTCGATTGGCAGTATCTTCCAAGCTCACCAATTGTGTCAAAGGAAAGTGTACATCATCCGGATTGTTGATCCATTGCGAAATTGTCTCCACCGTTAGTCTTCCACGGTCACCTTTCAATAAGCGTACTGAAGCCCCTGAATTTCGGGCAATTCCTCCACCCTCATATTTGTATATATGACTTTCTTCATGACAAATGACCTCACCGCCGGGCTGCACATGAACATTGATTGCAATTTGATTCGTTTGTGTTCCTGATGAACAAAAAAGTGCTGCCTCCATTCCAAACATATCGGCTGCAAAGCGCTGCAATTCGTTCACTGTTGGATCTTCTGAAAAAACATCATCTCCAACGGGAGCTGCAAACATCACATCGAGCATTTCTCGTGTTGGTTTCGTTACCGTATCACTGCGCAAGTCAATTTCCCTTTGTGACATTTTCACTTTTTAATTTAGATTGAACTTTCAAAAATTCTTATTTTGCCGTAAAAATACGGATATGGAGTACATCCTCGTTGCATTGACAGTACTTTTCGGTGCTACATTGACCTTTTTTTCTGGTTTTGGACTCGGAACCCTCATGCTTCCCGTTTTCAGCTTGTTTTTTCCTTTGCCTTTGGCGATTGGTGCCACTGCAATTGTGCATTTTTCCAACAATATTTTCAAATTTGGAATGCTCTATCGGCACATTCATGTGCAAACCTTGATTCGCTTTGGGATTCCTGCCTTGATTGCGGCATTGGGTGGTAGTTTATTGCTGAGATGGATTGGGGAAATGCCTGTTATCCACAGTTATCGTCTCGGTAGTCATGAATGTCAGATAAGCTTTATGAAACTTGTGCTTGGCTTCCTCATGATTTTCTTCGCTTGGTTTGATCTTGATCCTCGCTTTAGCAATTGGCAGATGGACAAAAAATGGATGCCGCTCGGTGGAATACTTAGTGGTTTTTTTGGGGGAATCTCAGGCCATCAAGGTGCATTTCGCTCCGCTTTTCTAACTAAAAGCGGTTTAACAAAAGATCAATTTCTAGGCACTTCTAACGCCATTGCCTTGATCATTGATATTTCTAGAATTACGGTGTATTCTTTATCCCTGAACTTTACGCAACTCTCCGGAATCAAAGGTGTTTTGTTGACTGGAATTGTCTTCGCATTTATTGGAACATACTTCGGAAAAAAAATGATACGGAAAACTACCTTGAATGGAATTAAACGGGTTGTTGGAATTTGTTTGTTGGTGCTTGGGGCCTTGTTTATTGGGGGCTTACTTTAGAATTAAAAATGAAGGATGAAGGATGAAGGTCTATTGACTAGTTACTAATGACTAATTACTAGTTACTAGTAATTTTCGAAAAAACTACACTTTAAGAGCTGTATGGCTCTCAAATAAAGACAAAATGCGTTTAAAGTCTTCATGAATTTCACCATTAATTTTTATCAATTCTAGGCTAACGGGATGTTCGAAAGAAATCTCAGAAGCATGCAACAACATCGTATTCATGTTCCATTGCTCAAGAAATAATTTGTTCTGCTTGTTGCAACCATGGGGGCGATCGCCGATAATTGGATGAAAAATGTGTGCAAAGTGCTTACGAATCTGATGCATTCTGCCCGTTTCTGGCCTTACTTCCACCAAGGAATAACGGGAAGTTTCTTGATTCCCAAAAGGGATTTGCAGCTCATAGTTTTTCAATGTGGCGTAATGCGTGATTGCCTCTTGAATCTTTCCTTTTTCATTCGTCAAAGCATAATCAATGACACCTGATGCTGGAGTATATCCTCTCACGAGAGCTAGGTATTTCTTTTTCACCTGCTTATTCATGAACGCTTCTTGCATCATTCGGTTCATGTCTTCGTTCAACGCAAAAAGTAAAACACCACTTGTTTTTCGATCGAGACGATGAACGGGAAAAACTTTTTGACCAAGGAAATCTCTGAGGAGCTGCACCGCAAATTCAGAGGCATCTGCTGCGATAGGCGAACGGTGCACCAATAGACCATGAGGCTTATTGATGGCTACGAGGTATTCGTCTTGGTAGATTACTTCCATAGATTCTATTCAATCAACCCGAATTACTTCTTTCGAGCAATCATCAATCCATCGCGAATTGGGAAAAGAACCTCTTGAACACGGGTGTCTTCGTGTACCATTCGGTTGTAATCCATAATGATTCGCGTATCGAGATCTTGTTGATCATAGTCTCCAGTTACCTTTCCAGACCAAAGTACATTATCGGCTATAATGTATCCGCCCGACCTCACTTTATCGAAAACCAAATGGTAATAATTGAGGTAATTGCGTTTATCCGCATCGATAAAGACAATGTCGAACTGATCTTCAAGCGTCGGAATAATTATAGTGGCATCGCCAATAATGTGATTAATCTGAGCTTTAAGCCCAGCCTTTTCAATGTATTCATTCACCAATTCTTCCTGCTCTTCATTTACATCGATTGTGGTGAGTAATCCTCCCACTTGAAGTCCCTCAGCCAAGCAAAGTGCTGAATATCCTGTGTAGGTTCCGATTTCTAGGATGCGTTTGGGCTGAATCATGTGCGACAACATGCTCAGCACTCGACCTTGAAAGTGACCACTTAACATGCGAGGTGAGAGCACCGATAAATGAGTTCGACGATTCAATTCCTTTAAAACATCAGATTCCTTTTCGGAATGAGTGCACACATAGGCGTCGAGTTGGGCATCAATAAATTCCATGGCTTTTTTCTTGGGGCAAAGATGCAAAAAAAGCACGCGTGAAATCAGCCGATTCTTCGCACTTTTGTAAGATGAAGACAATGAATGTAGAGGGATACTGTGCCATTGGTGTGTTTCGTGGAAAGACAGAGCACAATTTAGGCACGCTTTGGCGTTCGGCCTACATCCTTGGCGCAGCCTACATCTTTACTGTGGATCATCGGTATAAAAAACAAGCTTCTGATGTCGTCAAGGCATGGGCGCGCATTCCACTTTTTCATTACAAATCCTTTGACGATTTGCTCCAAAACATCCCTCATGATTGTCGTTTGGTAGGTATCGAATTGACCGATGATGCACTTATGCTAGACCAGTTTGATCATCCCAAGCGAGCGATCTATTTGTTAGGCGCTGAACATGAAGGCCTTCCAAAGGAAATATTGGATCAATGCCATTATGTCATTAAACTCGCTGGAAACTCCTCCTTGAATGTAGGAGTGGCTGGCAGTATTGTGATGCACGATCGTGCCTTGAAAATGGGCGGATCATTGCCTCCAAATCATATTTCCTGAAAAAAACTTAATTTTTCATCAAGATGACCGAAATCAATCTCAACTACCAATCAAAAGACCTTCGAGAAATCTATTTCGGTGAAGGCCATCAGAAATACTTCTTTGGTCCCGATACCAAACGTCAATCCTGGATGTTGGTGATTGCGCTTGTGCTTTACCCATTCTTCCTTGTGTATTCCATCCAACTGGAAGACAATTGGTTGATGATATTAGGGACGATTTATCTTGGATTAGTGATGTATGATTTTCAGCGGAAGACGAGACCAATTATCTACTGGAAAAAGTCTGTAGAAGCCTTTCTGGAACGTGTAGACAACAACCCCGAACATCGATTGGTCTTCAATGAAGAGAATGTTACGTTTATTCAAGGAGAGGCAGAAACACTCTTGCAATGGTCCATCATTAAACGGGCATCAATCAATGCAGACTACATTGGATTAACTGCTGATTCAAACCTCCTTTTCCCAAAAAATTCAATGACTAATAAGGAATTTGACGAACTAAAAAAAATCGTGAAGAGAAAAGTTGCTCAGGTAATTGATAATTAAAAATGAAGGATTAAGAATTTGATGCTGCGCAATTTGGTCCTGACGGAATTTGATGCCTGCGGCAATTCAGCGTATAAGTAAAGTCTTTTAGCTCGTGGAGAATTTGAAATTTGATGCCTGCGCAATTTGATGCCTGCGGCAATTCAGCGTATGAGTACATACTTTTATCTCGCGGATAATTTGAAATTTGATCCTGACGGAATTTGATGGCTACAGCAATTCAACGCGCGATCAAAGTCTTGTAGCGCAGCGGATCTTTTGTCTTCAAGTCTGCATTAGCAGACGGTCTTTTGTCCTTAAAAGTCTTTTATCTTTAAAAAAAAATCCTTAAATTTAACTAACCTTAAACTTTTACTAGCGATCACAATGAAAAAACCACTCTTCTTCGCAATTCTTGTTCTTGCGATCAATTCATTTTCTCAAACCGATAAATTCGGTATTTCAGCACAAATATTTAATCCGACCAATGATGTTCAAGTGTACTGGTTCAACATCGATTACGAATCGATTGACAACCACAATCTCAGAGACAAATCTTTTGGATTAGGGACACAGATTTATTACAATCTGAAGAATGAAACCCAGCTTCGCTTTCGTTTTGGGTGGTCTCGAATACACATTTTGGAAATTCAAGATCAAGATATCCCATCTTTAGGGGTACATGTTTTGGATCAGGGGCTTGGGAGACAAAATCAATTTCATTTTGCGCCGGGGATCGGATGGTCTATGGAGAAGTCCCGATTTCAGTTGATTGGAGGATTTGAATTGCCCATCAATTATGTCGGACGTTTTGATTTGACTGCAGATTATCGCGAATTCAACATTTCCAATGACAGTTTGTTGGATCAAAGCCATTCGACGATTTCCATTCCAGCTGGATTCTCGATTGGACTTGGTGCCTACCTCGGTTTTGTCTACAATTTCAAGAGATTCATTTCTGTAGGCGCTGAATTCTCCCCTTCACTCCTCTATGGAAACTATGGGGGGCGAACGGCCACATCAGAAATCTCTTCACCCTTTCAATTTGACGCGACATACACCGATGATGGAAATACTGGATTCACTTTTTACCAGAATCGGTTTTCTTTGAATATTTTTTATCGATTTCAGTCACTCAAAAAGGAGCGCAACAATTCACGGTTTCTCACACCTCATTTCCTATAAACTTATCTCTCCTCAATCAAGGTTTCTACCGCCTTGTTGTATTTGAATAAGAAATCGTACATTTCATCTGTTCGGAATACACGTTCAAGTGCGCCATGATCGGCGCCTTCAACTACTGTGAATGTCAAATTATCACCACCGTTGCAAGCGCGAATGGCATTCACTACTTTCTGAGATTCGGATAAGGGAACAGCCGCATCGCGGTTACCGTGCTGAATCCACAAAGGAACAGTCGCTAGGTCACAGCCATCGCTTGGGTTTCCACCGCCACACAAAGCCACGGCGGCGGTAACAACTTCAGGATAGGCACCCGCAAAATGAAGTGTTCCATAGCCCCCTAAACTCATACCAGCGACATAAACACGGTTGGTGTCTGTCGTATATTGTGACTGAACATACCGAAGTACATCTAAAACCTTTTGAGGCTCCCAGGACTTGCCTGCTGGAACTTGCGGTGCAATGACGATTGCGGGGATGCTTCGGCCTCGCTCAATTTCTTTGATGACCCCGTATTTCTTTACCTGCTCCAAGTTTGATCCGGAAAGACTTCTTCCGTGAAGAAAAATCAATATAGGAGGGTTGTTCTTTAAGATGCTATCGGCTGGTAGGTTAATCCAGAAATTGTAATCTGCTTTTCCAATAACCGTCGTAAGTTGCGCTTTTACAGCAAAGGCTGAAACAAGAAACGCGAATAGAATGAAGTTTGTTTTTTTCATAGGACCATAAAGATAGGCCCTTCTGTTCTTGACGCGTGTTAAAAAATGTCAACAGAAAATCTGAAAGGAATCAACACAACATTAACCAAACCAAACATCCGTGATCAGTTCACATCCAGCCTCTTGATTAACACGTTCGATGATGATGGATTTTCCATAAGACAATTCGTCGCGCATGACAGAAGAATCCATGGTGATATAGAGTGTTTTATTGCGCACCGAAATTGACTTTGTGCGATTGGCTACGGCGATCCCCATCATTTCGGGCCATGCAGCAATCACATCCATTTCCTTCATTCTTCCATCCAAGCGATAGGCTTTCATCAATTTATTGACTAAATCGCCCAATAGGTGTTGATTCTTGTCTAATTTTCTATCCGCCATGGTTCATTTAACTTTCTAACGAATCAACGGCATGAATCTCACCTTGAGAAACACGAAACATTGAAAATTCTATCTTGCTGTTCCTAAAAATAGCATTTAATCGGTCTTCATCCGTATCGGTGACCAATACTTGTCCAAAATAATGTTCCGAAACGAGATCCAGCAAGCGCTTAACGCGGTCATTGTCGAGTTTATCGAAAATATCGTCCAACAATAGAATGGGTGCCAATGCGAGATGCTCCTTCAACAATTCATATTGTGCCAAGCGCATGGCGATGATCAAAGACTTCTGCTGTCCTTGAGATCCATATTTTTTAATGGGATGTCCCTTGATGGTGAACACCAAATCATCTTTATGAATTCCAGCATTGGTGAATTGTGAAAAGGCATCCTTTCGCTCGTTCTCTTTTAAGAGTGCTCCAAAATCCAAATCGTTCAGTTGAGAGCGGTATTCTATGCCTACCTCTTCATGTTCTAAGCCGATGAAGTTGTATTTCTCTTGAAATACGGGAATGTATTCTTGGATAAATGCCTTTCGAACCGCATGAATGATGTTTCCTGAACTCACCAATTGTTCGTTCCAAACATCCATCGATTCACGATCAAATAATCCATGAGAAAACATATTTTTAAGCAAGGCATTGCGTTGTTCCAAAATTCTTGAGTAGCGTTGTACTTCATCCAAATAGGCACGGTCAAATTGTGCAATAATGCTGTCCATCCATTTTCTGCGGATCTCACTTCCCTCGGAAATTAAATCACGGTCGTACGGAGAAATCACCACCACAGGAAATTGTCCGATGTGGTCAGCCAATTTTTCATATTCTTTTTTGTTCCGTTTAAACACCTTTTTCGCCCCTGACTTCACCGCGCAATGGATGCTTATTTCCTTGTCCTCCTTTTGAAATGCCCCTTGAATGGAAAAAAAAGGTTGGTCGAAGCGAATGTTTTGACGGTCCATAACATTCAAAAAACTCTTGCACAATCCGAGGTAGTGCACTGCGTCTAGAACATTTGTCTTACCAGATCCATTCTTTCCAACAAAGCAATTCACGTTTTCAGAGAGGCGAATTTCCGCTTCTTCGTAATTTCTAAAATTGATTAAATGGAGACTTTGCAAATGCATAAGTGCAAAAATAATTGGATTTTCAATGAATGAAACGGAACAAGCTTATAGTTTTTAACCATTTCGATGTGTTGAAAACCACTGAAAAAAACACAATCGGAAGAATGAAAAAAAAAACTATTTTTGCAACGCTTCTAAAATTGGAGATAATGTTAGAAAATTTTTATTTTCAAGAACTTAAACGACGCTTTGATTCAAATAAGAACTTTCGTTTAGGTACTTATATCGCCGGAGGGCTGATTGTATTGGTTTTGGGAATCTTGGTGTATCGCCAATTTATGTGGAAACCTGCTAACGAGAAATCGAAAGATTCTTGGTGGATTGGCTTGAACTATGCTCAAAAAGATTCTACAGATCAAGCCATTGATGCACTTCGTGGTCAAGTGAAAAAATTTGACGGCAAAGTAGGTGGAGAAGATGCTCAGTATCTTCTTGCTCGTCAGTACATGGCAAAGGGAGAATTTAAGAAGGCGCTTTCAGAACTGGAAGGCGTTGATTTGAATGATACCTATGTTTCTGTGATGGCAGTTGGCTTACAAGCAGATTGCCACAGTGAATTGGAACACTACGACGAAGCTGCTGAATTGTACATGGAGGCTACTGAAATGGAAAATAATGATTTGACTACACCGATGTATTTGTTCAAGGCTGGTTTGTGTTACGAAAAATTAAAAGACTTCGAAAAAGCGACAGAATGCTACACAAGAATCAAAGACGATTACTCAGCATTTGCAGGACAAAAATCTATCGAGAAGTACATCGCTCGTTCGTCGAATAAAACAAAGAAATAATGGCAACTGCTTTACGCAATTTGTCAAACTATATTCAGGAAGAAATTCCAAACGGTGCCGGTTTCAAAATCGGCATTGTTGTTTCTGAATGGAACGATTCAATTACCTTGAACCTATTGGAAGGAGCTCGTAGCGCCCTAAAAGACAACGGAGTGCACGAAGAAGACATTCTTGTACACTTTGTCCCCGGTGCCTTTGAGTTGCCTCTTGGTGCTCAATTTATGTGCGAATACGCCAATATTGATGGTGCAATAGCCATTGGTGTAGTCATTCAAGGGGAAACACGCCATTTCGACTTTGTTTGCGATGGCGCTACCCAAGGGATCAAAGATGTAAACTTGAAATACAATATACCTGTTGCGTTCTGCCTCTTGACCGACAACACCCTTCAACAATCTATAGATCGTTCAGGTGGGATTCACGGCAACAAAGGTGTTGAATGTGCCATTGCCTGCCTGAAGATGGTTGCATTGAAGAAAAGTCTTTCCGAGAATAAATAATACATTCGAATGTCTATTCAGACAATCCATAACCAACGTTAACATCATGACATTAATCAAATCAATTTCGGGAATCCGCGGAACCATTGGTGGAAAAGTGAATCAAGGTCTAACACCTGTTGATGCCGTAAAATTTGCTGCTGCCTATGGTACATGGTTGAAAGAACAGCATAGTGGTAAAAAAATCAAAGTTGTGATTGGACGCGATGCACGAATTTCGGGACCAATGATTTCTGATCTCGTCGTATCGACCTTAATTGGACTTGGGATCGACGTCATTGACCTTGGCTTATCCACAACACCAACCGTTGAAGTTGCCGTGCCCTTGGAGCAAGCTCAAGGAGGAATCATCCTAACGGCGAGTCACAATCCGAAGCAATGGAATGCTTTAAAATTACTCAACCAAAAAGGGGAGTTCATTTCAGGTGCAGATGGGGAGGCCCTACTAGCGATAGCAGCTGAGGAACGTTTTGACTTTGCTGAAGTCGATGATTTGGGGATTGTCACAAAGGACAATTCTTACATGCAAAAACACATTGATGCCATATTGGCCTTGCCCTTGGTCGATGCAAAAGCCATTCAAGCAGCGAACTTTTCGATCGTAGTGGATGCCGTAAATTCCTCAGGAGGAATATTTGTTCCCGCTTTGTTGCGTGCATTGGGCGTCACAAACATCACCGAAATGTATTGCGAGCCAACGGGACATTTCCCACACAACCCAGAACCACTTCCAGAGCATCTCACTGACCTTTCCGATAAAATCAAAGAACTTGACGCTCAACTGGGTATCACGGTAGATCCTGATGTTGACCGTCTCGCATTGGTCTGTGAAGATGGAAGCATGTTTGGTGAAGAATATACCCTCGTTGCCGTAGCCGATTACGTATTGACACATACACCTGGCGCAACTGTTTCAAACCTCTCCTCTACCCGTGCATTGCGCGATATCACAGAAGATCGTGGCTTAATTTATTCCGCTTCAGCAGTCGGAGAAGTAAACGTAGTGGCAAAAATGAAAGAAACAAATGCAGTGATTGGTGGTGAAGGAAATGGAGGGATTATCTACCCCGAATTGCACTATGGACGTGACTCTTTGGTCGGTATCGCTTTGTTTTTAAGTCATTTAGCCCACAAAAAAATGAGTGTTTCTCAATTGCGCGACAGCTACCCGAAATACACCATTTCGAAAAATAAGATTGAATTGACACCTGACATTGATGTGGATCAGGTGCTTGCTTTTATGTCATTGAATTACGTTCATGAAGAAGTTGACACAACAGATGGAGTGAAAATCTACATCGGCAAAGAATGGGTGCACTTGCGCAAAAGCAACACAGAACCCATCATTCGCATCTATTCCGAAAGTGAGAATGAATCCAAAGCGAATGAATTGGCAGAACGCATTATTCGTGAGATTAAAGCGCTGATATAATAGCAGTTGCATGTTTTTTTATTTTGTCA
Source organism: Chitinophaga pinensis (assembly GCA_945868555.1). Classification (GTDB taxonomy): domain Bacteria; phylum Bacteroidota; class Bacteroidia; order Flavobacteriales_D; family Crocinitomicaceae; genus M0103. Next base: position 12,578 of record CAMBMC010000015.1, read on the forward strand.
TTGAACCGATGACGCGTCAGCTTGTATCAAAGCTCAAATTTAAAAGACATGAACAAACTGTTTCTCCCCCTAGTATTTCTCCTTGTGTCATTCGTTTCGAATGCTGGAGACAAAGAGATTGTAAAATCGACCATTACGGAAGTGACGGTCTATGCGCAAGGCGCTCAGCTCTTTCAACGTGCAAGTTATTCCATCAAACCAGGGATCACCGAAGTGATCATCGAAGGAATAAGTCCTACCATTGATGCCAATAGCCTTCAGGTCAAAGCGACAGGCGATGTCGTCATTCTCGATTCGAAGTATTCCATTTATTATCCCGAACCAAAAGAAATCAGCCTTGAGGGATTGCCATTAAAAATAAGAAGAGACATTCAGCTGCTCGAAGACTCATTGAAATATCTCAACTACGACGTTCAAGACATTCAAGACGAAATCGATGTGCTGATGGCAACGAAGAATATCCTTTCCAACAACGGAGCAATTCGCGGTCAAGGAAAAGTGAATGATTCCATCAATCTATTGAAACAAGCTGTGGATTACTACTCCACCAAAATGATGGAAATCAACAAGCGTTTACAAGCATTAAATCGCCGAAAAGCCGATAAAAACGAGAAGAAGCGCGCGATGGAAGACCGATTAACAAAAATGCGCCAGCACCAAAGCAGCGCGGGACAATCCGCTGATGACCAAGGTCCACGACACCGCATTACGGTTACCTTGCAGTGCAAAGAAATCATGACGGGAAAATTGAACATTTCCTATTTGGTTTCAGCTGCGGGTTGGGTGCCTAAGTATGATTTGCGCAGCGATGGGATGACATCAAAAATCAACCTGACCTACAAGGCAATGGTGTTTCAAAACTCAGGATTGGACTGGGACAATGTGAAACTGAACATCTCCACCAACAACCCTTACCAAAACAAAACAAAACCGACATTGCATCCGTGGTATGTAGACTACTATGCCTATCAAACTCGAGGTTACGATGACAATGTACAATTCAAAAAACAAGAAAGCTTGTCTTATGGGTATACCAATCAAGCACCAGCTGCTGCAGTTAGTCAAGATGAAGAAAAAGAGAGAGATGCAGTAACTTCCAACCAATTTGTGCAGGTGGTACGTCAATTGACTTCTGCAGAATTCAGAATTGACTTACCTTACAGCATTAAATCCAACAACGAGCAGTACATGGTCTTGATCAAGATAGTCGATCTCGATGCCAATTATGCGTACTATACGGTTCCGAAAATAGATCCATCGGTGTATTTGGTAGCTCAACTTTCTAAACTCGATGAACTTGGACTTGTTCCTGCTGAAGCGAACATCTTCTTTGATGGAAGTTATGTGGGCGAAACGTACATTGACCCTACGACCATGGAAGATACGCTTACATTGAGTATGGGACGCGATCCAAACATTGTGGTGAAGCGCCTTTTGATGAAGAAAGAATGTAAAGAGAAAATCGTAGGCGACAAAAAAGAGAAGATTATGGCCTACTCCATTGAAATCAAGAACTTGAAGGCTACAGGCATCGAGTTGATCATCGAAGATCAATTGCCAATTACGCAGAACGCTGACATCTTGATTGAACCAATTGACCTTGGAAAAGCGGAGTACGATACACGTACTGGAATGATCAAATGGAAGATTGAGCTAAAAACCAAAGAAAGTAGGATCTTGAACTACAGCTACAAAGTGAAATTCAACAAAGATTTGAATCTGCCACTTTAAAGAAATAGAATGACGAAAATTAAAAACGAGAGGTACAATGTGCTTCTCGTTTTTTTTTATGCGGTTTTATTTTGAATGCGGCCTTTTAATGCTTGTGCCGCAGCTTTCTGAACAACACAATATTCAGCACAATACTGGATAAGAACACGAAATATTTCAATACCTTGAGGAGAAATTCACCATTAAAGATTGATTCTTTTTTAAGGCTTGAATGCGATTCTTTCTGCGAAGATCTGAAGTCATTGGACATTACACCATTCATATCGAGTGGCATTAATTTGGGTGAATAGCACCTCGAATAATTTCCAATACCAAGCTGCCCTGAAGGATTATCACCAAAGGTAAAAATCTGACCAGTGGCATCGACCGCAATGGACTGAAAGCAGCCACCTCCGATGTCAACGATGTTTCTTAACTGGGGAATTAACATGGGTAAGGACCGACTGATCGTATCACCTGTGCCTAACATCCCAAAATGGTTCTTACCCCAGGCCCATACTTTGTTGTTTTCGTCAATCGCCAAGGAATGCCAGCTGCCACAAGCAATCTTCGTGAATTTTGGCAGGCCCTTCAAACAAATTGGGTGGTCGTATGATTTTTTCGTTTCTTCCTTGAATTGAAATGCTGGATCCGAACCCCACACCCAAATGTTTCCATCGTCATCCAAGGCAACGGAATGATGCCAGCCAACGGCGATTTCTTTGATCTTAGGAATACCCTCCACCTGCATGGCGTATCGCTGAAACTCCTCCCTTTTTTTTCCAAGTTCGTTGTACGAATTGCCTCCCCAAGCCCAAACCGAACCGTCTTTTTTTAGCGCCAAGGTATGGTAACCTACAGACGCTATGCGCACGACATCAGTCAAAACGCTTATCGTTTCTTTAGCATTCGATGTCGTTCGTTGCAGCACTTCAACCGGCCATGCACTGTGCTCCTTTGTTCCATTTCCCAATTCAGCAAAAAAGTTATGTCCCCAACACCATACTGTACCGTCTTTTTTAAGTCCTACCGTGTGCCAATAACCACCTTCAACCGCAGAAAAATTGGTGTGATGGAGTAATTTCTGTGGTGACTTCTGATCACTGAGCGATGAGGAACCAAGTTGGCCGTAGTTGTTTCTGCCCCACAAATACACATTTCCATTTTTGTCCAGCGCGATGCTGTGGTCGTAACCGCGTGAAATCGCAACAATGCCGGGTAAGTTTTTGACCTTTTTCGGACTGGGCGAATTTTTTAGCGTTCCATCTCCAAGTTGACCAAAATTGTTTCTGCCTATGGCCCAAACATTTCCTTTTTTATCTAAGATCAATGCATGGCCATTTCCGGCGTCAACGCGCTGCCCTGAAACAGTGAATTTCAGTGGTGTCAGTAGCAGGAATAACAGAATTTGTCTCATGGCATTCATGTTAACGCTCATTACAGCATTCTATGCACAATTGATTCAAATCACATTCACTTGGACGCATATTCTTTCGTCCAAGAGAAGTGTTTGTCCATAATGGAATCCTTATTTTCTCTCACATAATCGATAAACGCTTGAGCCGCCGGAAACATGCGTTTCCCCTTGATCCATACCAAATCCCACTCGGAAACAATGGGAAGCCCTTCCAAAGGCAAACAATGCAATTGGCCATTTTTTAACTCATTGCGAATTCCGATTAAGGGCATGATTGAAACTCCTAAATTGGCAATAACGGCTTGTTTTACAGCTTCATTGGACGTCAGCACCATCTTCTTTCTTGCTGAAAGACCATATTTTTGAACATACTCTTCCATTGCCTTTCGTGTCGCGGATCCTTCCTCACGGTAAATGAATTGGATATTTGTCGGCAAGTCCTTAATCGATTTCAGCTTGTCGAATGAGGTACCACTCACCAAATGTAAATGGTTTGGCATCAAGGTAATTTGCTCTACATTGAGCGAATCAGGAAGGGTTGACAAAAGGGAAATATCCACCGTATTTGTGATGAGGTCAGTTGTAATTTTCGATTTGTTCGACACATCCAATTGAAGTTCGATGTCGGGATGTTTTTGCAAGAAATCACTCAAAAAGAAAGGAATTACATACTTCCCAGTAGACACAACAGACACCTTCAAAGTACCTGAAATCTTCCCTTTAAATATTGCCGTCTTGAAGTTCATTTCATTGACTTCATTCAATATCTTTTCCGCCGTCAAAGCCACTTCACGACCAAATTCTGTAACAAACAACTTGCGATTCACAACCTGTGTTAGGGGTATATCAAATTGGTCTTGAAAGTTTTTCAACTGTATGGATACTGCAGGCTGAGAAAGAAATAACTCTTGCGCTGCCTTTGTGATGCTTTCATTTTGAACAACTTTCAGGAAAATGTTCAACTGGTTCAAGGTGTAATTCATAAGTGAAAATTATATTCATAGTTTCAAATATAAATAAATCTTATGATTACAAACGGCTATTTTCTTGTGAAAATCAATTCCAAGAACCACATTCTATAGTCACAAATACCTTATCACTCAATTGAAAGCGTCAAACAAACCATTCGACCATTGTCTGACTCTAGTCTTGGTGCTCGGTAACTTTATGGATAGCGTTAAATAAATCGTTCGACCATTTCCTGGCAATAGACCTGGACCTGGATATCCGGTAGAACGCCGTGTGGCATACTGCGCATTGCTAAAGTTATTGACGCCTATTTTTGCAGAATAAGCTGAATTCAACTTATATTGAATTGAAGCGTCAGCGACAAAATACGATGCTATTTTCCCCAGAGTTGCCGCTTCATTTGGCAAAACAGTATTTGCTGCATCAGTAAAAACCTCATCGATAAAGTTGGATTGAACATGAACGCCAAGAGACTTGTAAACATACGATATACCCGTACGAAGAATGTGGCGCGGAGCATTTTCCACGCGCTTTCCATCGATAGAAAGCAAAGGATCATTGACAATGGCGGGATTCTCCCAAGATGTGTAGCGTGCATCAATGAATGAATAATTGACAAAGGCTTGTAAACTACCGTATTGCTTTGACTTTAAGAGCCATTGGAGCACATCCAATTCTACATAGGATTCAATTCCTTTACTAAATGAAGTACCAATATTCGTTTTATAAGGTACGCCATCCATTACGATTGCACCTATTCTGTTCTCATATGTCAAGGTAAACAAACCAACATCGAAGCGCAAATAGTCGAAGAGTGTTCCCCTGTACCCAAAATCAATATTCAGTCCTCGCGCATCTTTCAAGTTTGGATCAACAACTTCTGTCGTCCCCGATGGCAGTTGTTCTGAAAATGTGGCAGGGCGGTAACCTTGACTTATATTCGCATAGACATTTGAATTTTTCGTTGCGGACCACTGAAATCCAATACCAAACAGCACGAAAAGTCTATTCCGGTCAACATCAATACGCTGAGAACCTGCAGCTGGACTGATGTAACCTGATGCTCCTGTGAAAATATATTCTGCACGAATACCAGGAGTGATTGAAATGCGTTCTCCAAGTTGAAAAAGGTTTTCCACATAAACTGAAGCATTTTTGGTGGTCAAATCCAAATCCTTGCCCCACAATTTACCAGAAATCGAATCAGTTAAATCCAAACTATAATCGCTTCCTGTGGACCCAATGCCTTGCTGTCTTCTGTGTGTACTCCCTTGATAGATGCGAGCACCAATAGAAAAGGCTTGCTTTTGATGGAACAATTTATAGGCATACAACAGGCGCAATTCTGCACCAAAATTGATGTAAGAATCACGATCCACTTGCCTTGGATTATAGGTTCCCAAGCTTCCATTCAACGTATCTTCAATCGTAATCGGCTTGACAAATCCGACACTGTTTCGTTCACCAATTGTACCGAAGAATTTGAGTGATGCCGACAAGTTTTTATTCGATTGATAGTTTAAGGTTGCACTCGCTAGATTCCAAGGTGTACTCATCCAGTTTCTTGCGCGAGATGACAATCTAGGCTCAATGGTCAATTGCGCATCCGTTAATCCTCCCGCCTGTTGATTTAGATTGTTCATATTTGTGTAATCTAAACGAAGGTTCCACTGCTGGGAAAAACTATAGCTTGCGGTAAAATATGCTGTACGCGTTTTGTAAAAACTATTTTCTCTC
>CAMBMC010000016.1 GCA_945868555.1 Chitinophaga pinensis
TTATGATGCGGAGAATATTCATGGGATTTCAACTGAATTGGCAAGCACCTATGGTGAATCACTCGCAGTGGTGCTCGAGGCCTTCAATAAAGCATTGTTAAAATCGAAGTTTGTTGTCGGACAAAATGTTGGCTTTGATCGCAATGTGCTGGGTTGCGAGTTTGTTCGCTGTGGTGTGGACTCGCCTATGTTGGATATGCCCGTGTTGGATACATGTACTGAGCGAACAGCGGAGTTGTGTAAGATTGCTGGCGGACGTTACGGGAAATTTAAATTGCCAACGCTCACTGAACTTCACGCTTACTTATTTAATCAACCTTTTGGCGAGGCACATAATGCCACAGCGGATGTTGAGGCAACAACACGATGCTTTTTGGAATTGCTTCGTCGTGGACATTTTTCAACAGCAGATTTGGCTCAAGACGATGCGTACATTGTCCAATTCCAAGAAATAAATCCAGAACCTATTGCGCTGATTGGTTTGCGTCACTTGAACCTCAAGGCAGAGAGTAAAAAGTTGAAACCGGCAGTTGAAAATACACTAGAATCAAACATTCCATCGGAGAAAAAGGGAGCTAAGCTTGAGGATGCACCCTTTGCGCATTTGCACAACCATACCCAGTTTTCAATCCTTCAGTCAACTACGAACATTAAAGGTCTTGTCGCCAAGGCGGCCGAATTGAATATGCCTGCCGTTGCCCTTACGGATACGGGAAATATGATGGCAGCCTTTCATTTTGAAAAAGAAGTTGCTTCGTACAACAAAAAAATCAAAGTTGAGCGTGCCTTGGCTGAGGAAAATGGTGAAGAATACACGAAGAAGGAAATCTTGCCGATTATCGGTTGTGAGTTTTTTGTATGCCGCAATCATTTGGATAAAACGCAGAAAGACAATGGTTATCAGGTGGTACTCTTAGCGAAAAATAAGGAGGGTTATCATAACTTGATTAAAATGGCATCCATCGCTTATACAAAAGGGATGTATTACGTGCCGAGAATCGATAAAAATGTGATTGAAGCACACAAGGAAAATCTCATTGTACTCACAGGGAATTTATATGGGGAGGTTCCAAATCTGATTCTCAATGTGGGAGAAGTACAGGCAGAAGAAGCCTTGGTGTGGTGGAAAAATGTATTCGGTGAAGACCTCTACGTCGAACTTATGCGCCACGGACAGGAGAATGAAAATCGCGTCAATACCACCTTATTAAAACTTGCACATAAAAATGGTGTAAAAACAATTGCTACAAACAATACTTTTTATTTGGATAAGTCCGATGCAGAAGCGCATGACGTGCTGCTGTGTGTGAAAGACAACGAATTGGTCTCTACACCAAAAGGACGAGGCCGGGGATTTAGATACGGTTTGGACAATGAAGAATACTATTTCAAGTCTCAAGAAGAAATGAAGGAACTCTTTCAGGATCTTCCCGAAGCCATTGTAAATATCTCTGAAATCATTGACAAATGTGAGCAATATGGACTCGCACGCGAGGTTTTGCTTCCAGCATTCGATATTCCAGAAGAGTTTCAGGACCCCTTGGATATTGATGGGGGAAAACGTGGTGAAAACAATTATTTACGCCATTTGACCTATGAGGGTGCAAAAAAACGCTACCCAGAAATTTCGGATGAAATTCGCGAACGTATTGATTTTGAGTTGGCAACAGTCGAAAAAACAGGGTATCCAGGGTATTTCTTGATTGTACAGGATTTTTGTCATGCAGCACGGGACATGGGTGTTTCTGTCGGACCAGGACGTGGATCGGCAGCAGGGTCTGTTGTTGCGTATTGCACAGGCATCACCAATGTCGACCCCATTGCTTACGATTTGCTCTTCGAGCGTTTCTTGAATCCGGACAGGGTGTCCATGCCTGATATCGATATTGACTTTGACGATGAAGGACGAGGACGAGTGATCGATTGGGTAATCAACAAATACGGGGCAAATCAAGTCGCACAGATCATTACTTATGGCACCATGGCGGCAAAATCCTCCATTCGTGACGCCGCGCGTGTGATGGACCTTCCCTTACCTGAGGCAGATCGATTGGCGAAGCTCGTTCCAGACATCTCATTGAACAAGTTGTTTCATATGGCGGAACCAGAGTTGGCCGAAAAGTTGAAAAACAACGCAGATGAACTTGCGAAAGCACGAGAACTCAAAGCAATCGCGCAAGGAAATGACTTGGCAGCAAGGGTGGTGAATCGCGCGCTGCAATTGGAGGGATCGATCAGAAATACAGGAATACATGCCTGCGGGGTAATCATTACACCGGACGACATCACCAACTTTGTTCCTGTGGCAACGGCCAAAGATTCAGACATGTACTGCACGCAGTATGACAACTCTGTGGCTGAATCAGCGGGATTGCTCAAGATGGACTTTTTGGGCTTGAAGACCTTGACCTTGATTAAGGACGCCGTTAAGAATGTGAAATTGACGCATGGCATTGACCTTGATCCTGACAAGTTTCCAATTGATGATGAAGCCACTTATTTATTGTTTCAGCGCGGTGAGACGGTGGGGATCTTTCAGTACGAATCAGCTGGAATGCAAAAATACATGCGTGAATTGAAGCCCACCGTTTTTGCGGATTTGATCGCTATGAATGCCTTGTATCGACCTGGACCTCTCGAATATATCCCATCGTTCATTAAACGTAAACACGGAGATGAGTCCATCGTTTATGATCTCGACGACTGCGAGGAGTATTTGAAAGAAACCTATGGAATCACGGTTTATCAAGAGCAGGTGATGTTGCTTTCACAAAAATTGGCTGGATTCACGAAAGGTGAGGCCGACACCCTGCGAAAAGCGATGGGAAAAAAGCAGAAAGATGTATTGGATAAAATGAAGCCTTTGTTTATTCTGCAAGGTGGTGAAAAAGGACACGATGCCGCAAGCTTAGAGAAGATTTGGAAGGACTGGGAGGCATTTGCATCGTATGCTTTTAACAAATCTCACTCGACCTGTTATGCTTGGATTGCTTATCAAACGGCCTATTTAAAAGCCAATTATCCAGCAGAATATATGGCTTCAGTATTGTCCAATAACATGAGTGACATCAAACAAGTGTCATTTTTTATGGAAGAATGCCGGAGAATGGGTGTTCCAGTGCTTGGTCCAGATGTGAATGAATCAAATTTTCAATTTACGGTAAACAAGGAAGGGGCCGTGCGTTTTGGCCTCGGTGCCATTAAAGGAGTGGGAGGTGGTCCTGTCGAATCCATTATTGACGAACGATCTGCAGATGGCATTTACACGTCAATCTTTAGTTTTTCTGAACGCATTAATTTGCGCGTTGTGTCGAAAAAGGTCATGGAAAGCTTGGCGTATGCGGGTGGATTTGACTCATTTGCCAACGTGCACCGCGCTCAATATTTTCACGAAGACACAAGTGGGAAGTCGTTTTTAGAGAATTTAACGAAATATGGCAATGCTGTGCAAGAGGCGAAACTTTCGCCACAGATTGATATGTTTGGCGAGGGTATAACAACCAAGTTGCCTGAGCCTGAAATTCCAAAATGTGAAGAGTGGGGAAGCATTTATAAATTGAACCGAGAAAAAGAGGTGGTTGGCATCTTCATTTCAGGACATCCGATGGACGATTTTCGCATTGAGATAGAATCGTTCTGCAATGGACGCATTGGCATGTTGAATGAACTTGACCAAAATAGAGGTCGTGATTTATTGATTGCTGCCACGGTGACTGAGGTTGAACATCGCCAAACGCGAAATGGAGACCCCTTTGGTACACTTCAAATTGAGGACTATACAGATAGCTTTAAATTGTTTTTGTGGCGAGAGAATTACCTGAAGTACAAACACTTTTTTCAACCGGGTGCTTTCTTGGCAATTAAAGGACGCATCGAAACGCCGCCGCGAAGAAGTGAGTTGGAGTTTGTGATTCATTCCATCGATATGCTTCAAAATCTGCGCGAAACAAAAGCGAATACGATACAAATTAAACTTTCAACAAAAGCATTGGACCAACGCTTGATCTCCGATTTGAATAAGTTATTTTTAGAAAATCCTGGGCGCTGTGATTTGCGCTTTACCATTTTTGATCCATTGGACAATGTTGAGGTGCAAATGCCTTCAAAAAGCATTAAGGTTGATCCCTCAAATGAATTGTTCAAGAAATTGAAAAGTTTTGATGTGGAATTTGAAATTCGCTAAGGAATCAATCGTCGAAGTTCATTCAGCTGATTCACTTTTTCAGCATTCCCAGCAGATTGAAAGGAGCTGATTAAATTGGTAATCATCCGTTTCAATACGGCACTGTTTGAGCAGGGTTCATAATATTCACGGTCGTTTACCAATTTCAGTCTGTCGATGAATTCACGGATTTCATTTTCATCCAATAAACTTCCTTTGGTAAATGGATTAACGTAAAACAATACACCCCATTTGTTTGGGTTTTCCGTCATTGCTGAAGTCCCGAGTTCATCCATGTACGCTAAGATGAAATGGTTAGGAAGATTTACACCATAAAGTGGGATGTCTAAAGACTGAGCAACAATACTATAAATGACAGAAAGACTTAAGGGATTTCCTTTTTTCGTTTCAAGAACTCTGTTGATGCATGAATTGTCGGCAGCGTGAAAGTGCTTCGTATCTCCCTGAAAATTGTGTTTTTCAAAGAAAATATGATTCATGATTTTAATCTTCTCGAAGGCCGTCTGTGTGTTGTTGATTTCGAGCCAGATGTCTTTGCGAATAGATTGAATGGCTTCGTGAACTTTAGTGTCGTCAAAGCTTGCGTCTTGATAATGCGCGATAATTAATGCTCCCCTTAATAAATCTTTCTCGTCTGAATTACACCACTGAAGCAATTGAACTTTGGTCTCTTCAAATTGAATCTCATTGATAATTTGCTCAACGCGGGATTGAAAGATTAAATCGTAATGATCATGCTCCCAAGAATTTTCTAGAAATGGAATCGCATCAAAGCCAAAGCTCAATAAGGTGTCTCGGACATGCAAAAAAATGTGCTCATCCGGATCATCAATAAGTTGAATCAATGCTTTAATCGATTTTTCATCCTTCATCTATGCCAAAGGTAAACGAGTTTCAAAGGGCTTTGATGGTCATGACTTTTGTTTTTCAATGATGAAATGTTAATTCTTAAAATAAATGTAACCCTGCAAGGAGATTGCCGTTAAAGAATTCACGGATCAAATTTTAACATCTACAGGTTAAGGGAAGAGTGGCTTTAGGGCCACTTTTTTTGCGTCATTTTTTTTTGCATCATTCTTGCTAACTTCGTCCGAATCAAAAAAACAACACCATGAAATCTATTTTCCTCGTTATCGCAATTGCATCTTTAGCATCGTCTTGTGCGACTTGTAGAATGCATGAATCACTTCAAGAGAATGAATTGATCGGTACTGTTCATGTTGGCGATTCAGAGTGTCCCGCAGTGATTTCTACAAAAGAGAATGGGGCTGACAAAAGATATTATCCTGCGAACATTGCAGATTCTTTAAAAGTTAATGGTAAAAAAATAATATTCACGTTCTCTCCTAGCCGCGCTCCTCAACCAGCTGGCTGTGATATCGATATGACCATTGCTCTCTTGACTACACGTTGGGTAAAGTAAAGTTTTCGGGCTTTTACCTACTTTTTTGATGCTCATGGATAAAGTCCCAAGCCAAGTAAGCGAGTGCTTTGCCTACAATCTTTTCTTCATTTTCGTTTGCTGGCGCACCTTCGGGTAGATGAAGATAAGAGCAGTTTTCACTATTCGCCAATGTTTTTACAAACATACGAGATTCATTCAATGAGAAACCACTTGGGGTGAAGGCCGATGATGGCATTCCTGTAATCGCATCCAAATCCAATTCAATACCATAGTTTCCAAGTGATTCCAAATGTGATTTTTCCGAATACACATCGGTGAGTAAATCTCTTTTTCCAACCAAATAATCATCGAATAATGAAAATTCACATTCCTTTCGATGGAGAAAATCTAGGATGAAACTATTGTTGTATTGAGGATGAAGCCCAATGATAGAGTAGTAGTGGATGATTTTTTCTTCGAATCCGAATGAAAAAGAGTTGCCGCTGTGGCGCAGATCTGTGGCGCGACAATCACCATGCGGGTCCATGTTGATAACCCCAAGGCTAGAGCCTGTTGATTGATGAATGGCACGAAGAATAGGTAACGCATTGTTGTGTCCTCCTCCAATGACTAAAGGAATCATTCCTTTGGAGAGAAAAGGGTTCAATGTTTCTTCAACAAGTTCGTCCAATTCTTCAACGCTTGGATCTTGATTCGATGAGGTTTCATTCATGTGGATTGATCCAGCAATGAGGATATTGTTTCCGTTTAAAAAGCGATTTGACTGCATGTTTAGAAATCGAGGCAGGAAGGCGCTGAAGGCTTTTTCTGCTCCCGGAAGACCTGAGTTTAGCCGAGGTCCAACACTTTCTTCAATGCCAAGAATGACGTATTTACAGCCTTCTTGCTTTGACATCTCTTTAACTTGCTGACCTAACCGAATTTCCCCAGAACGCAAGATTGTGTTTGCTTGGATAAATTCGACGGTAGAGGGGGTATAGAGAAAGGGCTTAGTCATGACAAATAAAGGGTTGGATTCGATCGATGAATTCAGTTGAAGGGGCCATTGGTTTCATGTTTTGTTTTTGTACAAATACCAAAGTTGTTGATGCTGTACAAATCACTTTTTCACTTTCGTTCACAATGCGGTAATCGAAAAGCAAGCGAGAGCCACGCAATTCAACGATCTTTGTTTCAATCCGAAGTAAATCATCGTAGTGCGCAGGTGCAAAATACTTCACTTGAAATTCCGAAACTGGCAGCATGATCCCGCTTTCTTCCAGTGCTTTGTAGCTCATTCCAATGCTGCGCAAAGCTTCTACACGGCCAACTTCAAAGTACTGGGCATAGTTACCATAATAACAATACCCCATTTGATCGGTTTCGCTGTAACGGACACGCAGTTCTATGGTCTTGGAAAATGAAAGCTTCATTATTGCTAGAATTATTGGCTAAAATAAACAATTGAATTTTAAATTATTCACGGTGATATTCTTATTTTTGAGTTATTGCTAGCGTTTGTCGTTTTTATTGATTTTTAAAGATCATTTGATTTTAACGTGTTAAATTAAACTTCTTGTTGTCATAACTGAAGTATTGAACTTAATCTCTAATTAACATGTAAAACTTTCCTAAAAGTCAATACCTCCCGAACTTTTTTTTTAACTTTTTTGTTAGCACATTTGTCCTCGAGAATAAAATAACGTTTTCAGAGGTAACTCGATACGAAAAACTACAACTGCTTACTAATCTAATTAAAAGGACTTTCAATGGGGAATAATCACGAAATCGTTTGGAATTCATGTTTAAAAGTGATCAAGGACAATATTTCTTTGCAAGCCTATAAAACATGGTTCGAACCAATTGTGCCGGTAAAACTAGAAGACAATATATTGACAATTCAAGTACCGTCTCATTTTTTTTATGAGTGGCTTGAGGAGCATTATATTACGCTTTTAAAAAAAGTGATTAAAAAGGAACTTGGAGTAGAGGGAACCCTTGAGTACAGCATTGTGATGGAAAATACAGCAACGAATTCCACACCATATACCGTGAAGTTGCCAGCCTTAAACAGAAAATCTGTGAAAAACGCACCGGTGACTATGCCAATCAACTTGAATGAAAATCAAATTCGCAATCCATTCATTATTCCTGGATTGAAAAAGGTGAATGTGGATTCGAATTTAAATCCTTCGTATTCATTTGAAAACTTCATTGAAGGAGATTGCAACCGTCTGGCACGCGCTTCTGGTTATGCAGTAGCTAATAAGCCCGGTGGGACAGCATTCAATCCTTTATTGATTTATGGAGGAGTTGGTCTTGGTAAAACACACTTAGCACATGCGATTGGAATTGCCATTAAAAATCAAACACCTAACAAAACGGTTTTATACGTAGGTTCTGAGAAATTTGCGCACCAGTTCATCGATGCCTTGAAGAATCATACAACGAATGACTTCATCCATTTTTATCAAATGATCGATGTTTTAATCATTGATGATGTGCAGTTTTTCTCTGGTAAAGAGAAAACTCAGGATGTTTTCTTTCACATCTTCAATCACTTGCATCAAAATGGAAAACAAATTATCCTTACTTCGGATAAGCCACCTGTTGAAATGCAAGCAATGGAACAGCGCTTACTTTCTCGTTTCAAATGGGGGCTTTCAGCGGATTTAAGTACACCAGATCTTGAGACACGTATTGCTATCCTTGAAAAGAAAATGTACGGAAATGGGATCGATCTTCCACGCGATGTCGTTGAATACCTAGCGTACTCCATCAATACGAACGTTCGCGAAATGGAAGGTGCCTTGAATACCCTATTGGCTCAAGCATCACTCAACAAGAAAGCCATCACGATCGAACTAGCGAAGCAAATGGTAGACAAGTTCGTGAAGAACACTGCACGCGAAGTTTCGATTGAATACATTCAGAAAGTGGTGTGTGACTATTTTGATTTGCCTATTGAAATGCTGAAAAGCAAAACAAGAAAGCGCGAAGTGGTTCAAGCCCGACAAATCTCCATGTTCTTCTCAAAGAAAATGACGAAATCATCGTTGGCAAACATCGGTGCACATTGCGGAGGCAAAGACCACGCAACTGTGCTTCACGCTTGCCGCACAGTAATGAATCTTTCTGAAACGGACAAACAGTTCCGTGCATACTTGGAAGATCTTGAAAAGAAATTGACAATTCAATAAGAGAATTTAGATTATACGAAAGTCCGCTTTATGGCGGACTTTTTTTGTGGGTTAAAGTGCGTGTTGTCAGTTATAAAAAAAGTGGAAATAATAAGGATCTGATAAAGATTCAATTTCCATCGCACCAATGAGTAATTTATTCGATCCGAATGAGGTCACAAAAACAAAGAGAGAGAAAAGCATAAAGTGGATCATTCCACATTTTTTTCTTTGCTCTAAGCACTGATTTTATTGAAGTGGCATACTCATTCACTTCGATGCAGATTTAAGGCATCCTCGGGGAAGTATCAAGGATCTGTAGATTTAATTTTAACTTATTGTTATTAAATAGATTAGTTTTTTTGTGTCGTGTAATTTCTGTATTTTTAACACTTATTTAAGTGAAAATTAAAAGTGATTTTTGTATAACTCGTCGTTTATTTTGCTCAAATAACACTTTTGATATCTGATTTTGTGCTAAAAATATAGTGATGAAAAGAACTTTGCCCGCATCAACATCCTTACTCGCCAGTCTTTGTTTCGTTCTTTTTTTAGGGACTTTTACTTTTGGTCAAGACAATACTTTTTATCGGAAATACAACCTTCCCGGAATGCAAGGTGCACTTCAGTTGGAGGTGACAGATGACGGTGGATTTGTCGCGACAGGTCAGCACGAGGGGAGTGGTTCGAATGGTGATTGCGATGTGTACGCTTACAAATTGGATGTGTGTGGGAACATCGATTGGTTTCGAATTTATGGCACAGCTGGACAGGATGGAGGCAAAAGTATCATTGAATTGAATGATGGAACCTTTTTAGTTTCTGGTTTGTATCAAGCCGTTGGAAATGGCCGAGCTTTTAATATGCGTTTGGACGCCAACGGAAACATCCTTTGGATCAAAAGATATGCTTTCGAATGGATGATGTATGCCAAGGAAGCGCAAAATGGTGATTTTATTTCCCTAGGTAGAAATGCAGGACAAATTTATTTAATGCGCACGGACAGCAATGGAAATGTGATTTGGACGAAACTAGTTACTGGTTTAGGGGATATGGGACTTTTTCTTGAAGAATTGCCCAACCAAGACATTGTGATCACGAGTGTGCAAGCCTCATACGGACGTGATTTTACTGCAGCAAAATTTGATGGGCAAGGAAATATGCTCTGGTCTAAGGCTTATGGAGGAACAGGCTGGACGGATGCCGATCACACAGCATGGTCTTGCAAGGCAGCAGTCAACACCGTAGAGAACACGATGGTTGTGACCACTCCGACCTACATGGGTGGACTCGGGGATGAGAATGTGTTGGTGTCAAAAATATCACTCGTAGATGGTTCTGTGATTTGGGCCAAGGCGTTTGGAGGTGCTGGACGAGATCAATCAAGAGACATTACTCATTTCCCAGGCGGATACGCCATAGTTGGACACTCAAATTCATATCCTACAGCTGCAAATCCAGCACAATCAATCTATGAAGCTCTTGGTGAAAAAGATATCATGTTATTTGCCATTGATGAAAATGGGAATTTATTGTGGACAAGAACCTATGGTGGAGCATCTCGGGACAAAGGGGCAGGGGTGAAATACAACTTGGATAATGGATTCTCCATTTCAGCATTTACAAGTTCAGATTATTTTGGAAATGCAGACGCCAGCTTTGATCCACTGTTTATCAAGACAGACAGCGTTGGAGTTGTCGGGTGTCAAATGGCTTCTCCCAATTTAGGAGTTGCACCAATCGTATTGCAAGTTTATACTGCTGGAGTGAGTCAAGGTGTTGCCATTGCCAATGATAGCCCACCAATTAACATGGTGCAATTTACCCCAAATGACCAATATGTGTGTCAATCATGCAGCAGTGTGCCTTTATTTTCTCTTTCCGATACAATGGTATGTATCAATGAACCCGTGTATTTAACCAACACAACCATTGTGGGTTTGACATGCTTTCAGGAATGGAATATTGATGGGATTGCCTATGCTGGGGATATTGATCCAATGATCTCATTTCCTGCGGCTGGCGACTATTCCATCTATCTTTATTCAACCTGTGGCATAAACTCAGATACCATCATCAAAACGATTCACGTCTTAGCTCCAGTGATTAACGCACCTGACTTCTTGTGTGAGGATGCTGTTCCAGCACAAATGTCTTCCAACATTCCAAACGGAACTTGGTCGGGTCAAAACGTGAATCAAGCAGGAGTTTTCAATCCTCAAGGTTCCGCACAAGGCAGTTCTATGGTATATTATGATGTGCCAGAATATTGTCAAGTGAGTGATTCCATCCAGATCCGCGATTTACCCGTGCTTTCAGTAGATCCAGACACTGCATTCTGTTTCAGTGCCAATTATGTAGTGAATGCAACCAACAACGCCGATTATTTGTACAGTTGGTCTCCCGCTCAAAATTTATCGCAGGCGAATATTTCCAACCCAACATTTAGTGCAACGAACAATTCAAATTCAAACCAAAATTTTTCTTACACGGTGACAGTGACCGATCAAGTGAGCACATGTGTATCCGTAGACAACATTATCCTTACTGTTTTTGCTGCGCCAAATGTCAATGCCGGACAAGATGTCATCGTATGTGATGGGGATCCTTATCCACAGTCGGCCAGTGGAGCCGTATCGTACGTTTGGAGCAATAATTTACCAAACAACTCCTCTGTGAGCTTGCCTCTCGGTGTTAATGAACTCTCGGTGATTGGTACCGATGCAAACAGTTGTATCAATGCAGATACAGTGCTCGTAAATATTGTGTCCAATCCGATTGTTTTCGCGGGCAACGATGCACTCATTTGTATTGGCGAAGGATATCCACTTGCCGCTGCATCAACACAAGCAAATGTGTTTGACTGGAATGGAAATTTAGTCAACGGAGATGTGTTTGCGCCGAATTCAATAGGTGATTTTAGTCTCATAGTAATCGGAACCGATGTCAACAGTTGCATTGGTCGCGATACGATGAATCTTGAAGTTCATCCTTTGCCAGTCGTTGACTTCGATTACAGTGTTGACTGTTACTCGACCAACGTTATTTTGACAAATAACTCCTCCATCAACAATCAATACAATGAAACACTTTTGTTTTCGTGGTATTTGAACAATACCCTCATTTCAACGGATCCAAATGGGTTGACCTATGATTTTGGATCTTCTGGAAATGCTAGCATTGAGCTTGTTGTGCAAAGCGTGCCAGGAGCCTGCTTTGATTCACTGACTCAAGTGATTGAGGTGCCGACAAATCCAAGCGCGAACATCTCATTCCTTCAAAATTGTGATTACATCGTTGATTTAACAGGAATATTTCCATCCTCTGAAACTATTTTATCAAGTGCATGGCTTGTGAACAATGTCACGGTGGGTCAAAACAACTCCATCTTTCAATATCAATTTCCTACGTACGGAGAGTTTACCGTCACGTACTCGGTGACGAATGATTATCCTTGTGTATACAGCACGACGCAAGTGATTGACCTCGTTGAACAAGAGACACTGGCCGAACAGATCGTTCCCAACGTAATCACACCCAACAATGATGGGGTGAATGATGAAATTGATTTCAATATTTTTATGGATGAATGCATTGATTTCGAAGTGTATATCTTGAACAGATGGGGAAATGTGGTCTACAAGACAAAACGCGATGAGCTTAGCTTCAAGGGGAATGATCTCGATGGACAACAATTAAATGAAGGTGTATATTTTTACAAACTCATGTGGAACGATGAAGTACGACATGGGAACATCACAATAATCCGATAAACAATGAAAAAAATACTTGTTCAATTGCTTTTTTTAGCGGTGTTTCTTGCGCCTCAAACCGTTTTTAGTCAAACAAAAGTATCCTATACCATTACCGCTGAAGCAAATGCTTTGATGTGTCCCTTCCTGTCGCCAAAGTTGATGGAGCTACTTACAAAAAAAGGGGCAGAAGCGGTATATAAGGATGATAAGTTGGCGGTTCATTTTTCCACC
The DNA here is from genome assembly GCA_945868555.1 of Chitinophaga pinensis. Classification (GTDB taxonomy): domain Bacteria; phylum Bacteroidota; class Bacteroidia; order Flavobacteriales_D; family Crocinitomicaceae; genus M0103. The sequence continues at coordinate 12,733 of CAMBMC010000016.1, forward strand.
TTGAAAGACCTTGAGATGACGGATGAGTTTATTAAAGGGCTTATCGATCAAATTGGGTATGAGCCCCGACTTTTTACGATCGTGAAAACATACGAGTAAGGGTAACATGAAGATGAATTTCATTGGATCTACAATTTGACATCTTTGACTGAAAGGACCTTTAGTTCAATTTGAATCTGGAAGGACTGCCATTTATTTGCAGGTTCCAGCGAACGGATTTCCGGTTTTTGCCAGCACTACATCCAATGGAAACGCCATTTGTTATGGAGGTGCGGCGAATTTATCGGCTTCAGGAGCGAGCAATTATACGTGGTACCCAGCGGTGGGATTAAACACGGTGAATGGTACCAATGTTATTGCCAGTCCTCAAACGACAACAACATATACCGTTACAGGAACCAATGCTGCTGGTATTTATGGTTCAACAACCATCACACTTGTTGTAAATCCGACGCCAAATGCAGAAATAGTAGGGATCAATACAACATGTATTGGAGGGGCAACACTTACAGCATCTGGCGGAACATCATACTTATGGAATACGGGAGAGACAAATGCTACAATTTCTGTAAACCCATCAGTCGGAACCACTTTTTCAGTTACAGCAAGCCAAAATGGTTGTACCGCAACAGCCACCAAATTTGTGATCCCAGTAGATTCCATTCAATGGACTGGAGCCACTGATTCCGACTGGCATAAAGCCTGTAATTGGAATCCACAAGTGGTGCCTCAACAATGCAACAGCGTAGTTATTCCGTTCACTGCCAATCAACCCATCATTTCGCAAGTGGCAGCCTGCAAAGACATTTGGATTTACACCACCAATGGGGCTTTATTGACCGTCAATAATACAGCGAATTTGCAGATTGAAACCTGTCCTTTGGTAGCGACTGAGAATGCCTGTCCATAGGACAGATTGGGTGACAATGCGTGTCAATCGTCAAGAAGGTGTCCGTTTTTCCGTGGATCAACATACAACAAAGGGATTTCGATAGGAGTACATTTTATGCCATAATCGATGTCTGTTTCCTCTGCATCCAAGAAGCCATTTTCACAGGGTGCTTTCACAGGTTTTTCCTCCTTGCACGATGAAAAAATGAGTAATATTGCAGGAAATACAAGAAGATAAAGGTACTTCGACACCTTTACGAAGATGCGAAAAGGGATAGACAGCAGCGTGCAATGAGTGTGAAAACGACCTATAAAACAGTACAAGGAATTTCGGAAGGATTGTACCGCGAGAAAGGTTCGAAATTCATCGCGTACGCTGCACCGTGCTCCTCTGAATTACAAGCCAAAGAATTGTTGGAATCGTGGCGCAAAGAACATCATCAAGCACGTCATCTGTGTTATGCCTACCGTTTTGGCGCTGAAGGACTCGTTTTTCGGGCAAATGATGACGGTGAACCGGGAAATTCTGCCGGAACTCCCATCTTAGGACAACTTCAGTCGTTTGACTTGACCGATGTTTTGGTGTGCGTCGTGCGCTATTTTGGCGGAACAAAATTGGGCGTAGGCGGCTTGGTTCAGGCTTACAAATCTGCCGCCCGAGATGCCATTGAGAACGGAGAAATCATTGAAAAACAGGTCCAAGTGCTGGTGAATGTTTCGTTTTCGTTTGCACAAATGCCCTTTGTCTTGCATGCCATAAAACAATTGAATCTTGAAGTGGTATCGCGTGATTTATCGGAGCAGTGTATGCTACAAATCGCCTTGCCTATTGCTGAATCGGCCCGTATTATTGAAGAAATCTCAAGTTTACCATCTGTCGTGGTGGAACATATTTAAACGTAAATAGAAGAATGGAAATCTTGCAAAAATTGACAGCGCTTCGCGGTGCATCGGGTGATGAAGAGCGTGTAAAGGACTTTATTTTGGATTATTTGGCGACGCAAAGTGCTTCTTGGAAAGTCGAACCTGAAATTATCCATGGTCAAGGCTTTCAAGATTGCGTCATACTCATCTTCGGGAAACCGCGCACTGCAATCTATGCACACATGGACAGCATTGGCTTTACGGTGGGCTACGACAATGAATTGATTCGCATCGGTGGACCTAAAATCGAAGAGGGAATTCACTTGGTAGGTTCAGATTCCAGGGGTGAAATTGAGGCTGAATTGATGGTGATCGAAAATGAAGACGAGAGTATTTCGTTGAAATGCATTTTTGATCGCGAAATTGATCGAGGTACTAATTTGACCTTCAAACCCAACTTCAGGGAAACCGATGAATTTGTTCAATCGCCCTATTTGGACAATCGCCTTGGCATGTGGTCGGCATTAAAAGTGGCAGAAACCCTAGAAGATGGGGCCATTGTCTTTTCGACCTACGAAGAGCACGGAGGAAATTCCGTTGGTTTTTGCGCCAACTTCTTGTTGGAAAACTACGGTGTCTATCAAGCCTTGGTTTCAGACATTACTTGGGTAACGGATGGGGTAGGTCATGGAGGAGGAGTTGCGATTTCCATGCGTGACGGAAGCATTCCACGACGAAGTTATTTGAATAAAATCATTGCCCTGGCGGATGCCTCTGGGATTCAGTATCAATTGGAGGTAGAGTCATCCGGAGGAAGCGACGGGTCGATGTTGCAACGGTCGCATTTGCCCATCGATTGGCTCTTTATCGGTGCACCCGAAGACCATGTGCATACACAAGATGAATTGGTTTATAAATTCGATATTCTATGCATGGTTGAAATGTATCGGTATTTAATGGTTAATTTGTAGGACATAGACGAATTAGAATGGAAAAGCAATCAATCTGCCAGTTGTATAAGTACGATCATGAAATGTACTTCTTGACGAAGGATACACCTGAAAATTTTGCCACTGATTTCAAAGAACACACAGAGGACAGCGATTATGTGTCTTGGCTCAATTTTCATGACATTTCAAATAAGGTGGCCATTGAAAGCTTGTGCAACAACCTAGAGATTGATCGATTGACCTATGATGATATCAATTCGACCCAGAAACGTCCTAAACTCGAGGAATACGACAACTATATTTTTTTTACGGTAAAATCTGCGGTGCCTGTGGAGAACAATACCTTTTCGATGCATCAAGAGCAAATCAGTTTTATTCTTGGCAAGAATTACTTGATTTCATTTCAAGCGAAAAGCTCGGATCACTTTTCGGAACTCAGAGGACGCATAGAACATAAACGGGGTAAAATTAGAATGAAGGGTCCAGATTTTCTCTTGTTTCGAATGCTCGAGGCCATCGTTGACAATTACTTAGAGGTATTAGAGTCCATTGCTGCTATGGTTGAATCTATCGACATGAAACTTAGACACAGCGATGAAAAAGACAGTTTAAAATTGATTGAATTTGAAAAAAGACGATTGATTGAATTGCGTAAGATTGCACTTCCTTTGAAAGATATCGCATTTCACCTTGAAAAAGTACAAAGTGTCTTTTTGGAAAATGATAACCACCCTTATTTTGCGGATTTGAAGGAACAATGCTTGTCTGTGCTCGAAGAAATCGATGCCAACAAACAGATTCTTGACGGAATGACCAACCTGTATTATGCCATTCAAGGACAAAAAATGAATGACATCATGCGGATACTTACGCTAGCTTCCACGATTTTTATGCCTTTGACCTTCATTGTTGGCGTCTATGGAATGAACTTCAAGAACATCTACTTTATTGAAGAAACGAAATACGGTTATTTCATAGTGTGGGGAATAATGATTGTCGTGACGCTTTCACTTCTTTACTTCTCCTTCCGAAAAGGTTGGCTGAAGAGGAAATAAAAAAACGCCCTGAAGTTGTTAGGGCGTTTTTAAAGTGCATTGTTAGCTTGATTTTATACCATTACTTTCGGAGCGGCCGCTTTAATTTCGTCGCTCGTCTCAGCAGCATATTTCTCGAAGTTCTTTACGAATTTCAATGCAAGGCTATTCGCTGTTTCATCATAGGCTGATTTATCTGCCCATGTTGAACGAGGATTTAATATTTCAGAGGGCACATTTTCACAACTTGTAGGAATGGACAAGTCAAAAATCGGCAACGTTTCATAGTCTACATTGTCCAACTTACCTGTAAGGGCCGCAGTAATCATCGAACGTGTATGGGACAATTTCATGCGGTGGCCTACGCCGTAAGATCCGCCCGTCCAACCTGTGTTGATCAACCAAACCTTAATGTCTGTGCCGTTTAATTTATCGCCTAAAAGCGTTGCATATTTTGCAGGATGAAGTGGTAAGAACGCAGCGCCGAAGCATGCAGAAAATGTGGTTGTTGGTTCCGTGATTCCCATTTCCGTTCCGGCAACTTTTGCCGTATATCCGGACATAAAATGATACATGGCTTGCTCTTTTGTCAAGCGTGAAATTGGTGGAATCACACCAAAAGCATCTGCTGTTAAAAAGAATATATTTTTTGGTGCATCACCAATGGAAGGAGTTGCAATATTATCGATGTAGTGAATAGGGTAGGACACGCGTGTGTTTTCCGTTATTGTTCCATCTTCGTAATCTGGAGTAGATGTTCCTTCCTGAAAAGCAATGTTTTCTAAGATTGCACCAAAGCGAATGGCATCATAGATTTGAGGTTCTTTTTCGCGGGAAAGATCGATTGTTTTTGCGTAGCAACCTCCTTCGAAGTTGAATACAGTATTTGCAGCCCAACCGTGCTCATCGTCACCAATCAAACGGCGATTTTCATCGGAAGAAAGTGTAGTTTTTCCCGTTCCAGAAAGACCGAAAAACACAGCGGTATCGTGATTTTCGTTGCCAATATTTGCGGAGCAGTGCATGGAAAGAACGTTCTTCTCATGCGGAAGGACATAATTCAAGACAGAGAAAATGCCTTTTTTGATTTCACCCGTGTATCCTGTTCCTCCGATGATAATCATCTTTTTCGTGAAGTTCAGAATGGCGAAGTTGTGTTGGCGCGTCCCATCCAGCTCAGGATCGGCTTTGAATCCGGGTGCACACACGATATGCCAGTCTGGCAGGAAGGTTTCAATTTGTGCATCACTTGGACGTAGGAACATATTGTGAGCGAACATATTTGACCAGGCATATTCCGTTACGACACGGATATTCATGCGGTACTGTGGGTCAGCACAAGCAAAAGCATCACGAACGTAAACATCACGACCATTCAAGTAGGCTTTCATTCTGTTGTAGAGCGCATCGAATTGTTCTGGAGCGAATTTAATGTTGACATTGCCCCACCACACAGAATTCTCCGTTTTTTCATCACAGACAACGAAACGGTCTTTCGGCGAGCGCCCAGTAAATTCGCCTGTTTCAATGGCCAAAGCTCCCGTGTCGCTTAAAACACCTTGTCCATTAATGATGACGTCTTCCGTTAATTCGGCAGGTGTTAAATTCCAAAACTGTGTCCCAAGATTGTTTAATCCGATAGAAGCATCGAGATCGTCATGGGTTCCTCTTTTTCCAAATACATCCATGGTATTATTTTTATTAAAAAGCGCTTGCTTTTATTTTAGACCACAAAA
>CAMBMC010000017.1 GCA_945868555.1 Chitinophaga pinensis
ATAAAGATCCAGAGCACAAGTTGTTTTCCGAGGATGAGTATATGGTCCACGATTCCTAAATGGAGAAAGGCCTGAAGTAAAGCGTTGATCACCAAATAACGACAAATCCAGCTGCAGCATGTGGAAATAAAAGTATTGCCCCAAAAGGAAAGCGGTTCTTTTCGCAGTTCTTTGGATGAAACGATTAAGTCCTCCGCTGTGCGCGAAACACCATCTTTCCAGCGTTTCAAAAAGGGAAGCTTAAAAAGTGTGTTTAGGAACCAAGCTGACCATGAGGGCAGAATAAATACCGCAAAAAACAGAAATATACAGGCAAGAAGAATAATTGAAAAACCTATCCAGAACACCCATTGAACGCCCAAACTGTATGTGGTATTTTCAGGAAAAAGTGTTGCACTATCGATAAATAAAAAAACAAGGGGAATCAGCAGCACATAAAACAAGTTGTCCATCATCGTGGTGATGAAAACGATGGCGGTTGAACGACCCAAGGGGATCTTTTCCCGATTTAAAATAAACATAGCAACGGCTGCCCCGCCAACAACACCCGGGGAAAGTGCTGAAGCAAACTCCCACAGCATGATGACATGAAACGAAGATTTCCAACTGAGCTTCTTCCGCGTCAATACACGAATACGAATCATGTAAAAGAGGTCGCGACCAACCATGAAAAGAACGGCAATGAAGATCCACATAAAGGAGGATCTTGTCCATTCGAGCTTCTTTAAAGCATCAGAGGCATGCTGCTTGATGTAATTGCCTTGAGGCACGGCCATGAATTCGTGATGGTTGTGGATGTCGATTTTTCCGTTTTCATTGGCATCACGCCAAGCGTAATCTCCTTTTCCGTCTGTAACCTTTACAAATTGCACCTGACGAACTCCAGAAAACAACATGATTCCAGCAATCAATAACCCTAAACCAAGCGCCAACCAAATTTTCCATGGCTTGAAGGATTTCTTCAGGATGTCGTGCTGCTCTTCCATCTCCTAGGGCTGTAATTCAACAGAAACATCCCAATTCGCCCTCACTTTTGTCGGCTTTGAAAAGCGGTATACTTGTTCTGGTTGAATGACCCGTTTTAAATCACCACCGCTCCACTTGCCGTCACCGTTGAGGTCTTCGATCAAAACAAAGGTATATTCGGCAGGCTCCAAGTAGTCGTAACGCACCGTTGTTCCGCCCGAGCAAAGACGCTCACTTATGGTTTCGTTGCCTCGTTTTAACTGAAGAATCAAGGGTCCAGTGAAGTCTCGCAAGACGGCGTACAGCTCGCCAAAATCTTCCAATTCCCCATATTGAAAAGTGAATCCTGTTGAATCCATATTCATGGTGCTGCCACAACGAATAGCTCCTTTATTAAAGATCACCACTCCTTTTTCTACCTTGGTTTTTGGAACGATACTAAACTGATTGATGTCATTATAGTGAAGTTGAAAAGGAACAAAACTGGAGTCGATCAAGTTTTTCACGTAGATAAACCCACTGTCGAGTGCGGTAATTTTACCATTCACGGAATACATGAGTGAATCTATAGGCGTGTACATCCCCCCTTTTCGTTTCGACTCAATCCGAATTGGAAAAGTCTTGTCTTTCGCTGAAATACGTGTTCGCAATGTATCTACAAAGGTGTCTTTCAGAACAATTAAATTCGCTTCAGTCAAATCAGAAAACCCGCGATAGATATAGACGCTGTCCTCGGTGATGTGAGTGATTTCACTTTTATCTAGTGGATTATCATTTAATGTAAGAGCGGCATCATTCAGCGAGAAATTGGCTCCAACAACGTAGCGATTGATCCCTGCCGCCTTGAAGGTGTTAACCTTTCTTTTTAAAATTGGGTTGAACATGCGTATGTCCATGGTGTCTATCTTTCCAGATTGAATGTCTGCGGTGTCGGAAGAAAACCCACAGCGTTCTTGTGGCTGAATGCTCAAGTCTCCGTTCATATCTTCAAAGGCGCGCACCACATATTTTCCATTCTGCAGATAGCGAAATCTAGCCATTCCATCCTTTCCGGTCTTGGCAAAATAGTACGGACTCACTTCATTGGTGTCTGTAAACAATCCAACAAGCATTTTATCTAAAGGTGCAAGTGTCCATGCATCTGTGACGTGCACGCACAACTCTGAAGAGTCGATGCTTGTTCCTGTTGAAAAGACATATTGAATCAATGAATCATTGCCCTCGGTGACGTCTTTGATTGTCCCGTTGAATGAAACCACATAGGTTGTGTTCGGTTTAAAATCTCCGTCGAGCTTCACTGTAACTTGCTTCTTATTCAATTGGGCATCGAGCTTAATGCCTCCCGGAACAATACTCATGGTTTGTAGTGGACTGTTTAATTGAATGAACTCGTCGAAATCTAGTGTAAAGGATTTTTGATCGAATGCGACCGTACCATTTGCTGGATTTGTTTGCGTCGGGTTGGGAGCGACCGTGTCTTTTTCACCCCCCGTAATGGTTCCCACCTGAGCGCAGGAGCTGAATAGCAGGGCAAGAATTATAAACAGTCGGAAAACCATGTACAAAGTTCAGTCAAAAAAGTGACATCCGTATCATCAAAAGCAGCCAATGTCTCGCTGTCAACATCAAGAATAGCGATCACCACTCCATTTTTTAGCACAGGAACAACCACTTCACTTTTTGATTGTGAACTACAGGCAATATGTCCAGGGAATTCGTTCACATTAGGAACTAGCACCGCTCGTGATTCTTTCCAGGCAGTGCCACACACCCCTTTTCCATGGGCAATCCGTGTGCACGCAACTGGACCTTGGAAGGGACCCAGAACGAGTTCATCACCCCTGACGATGTAAAAACCAACCCAAAGCCAAGCGAAGGTTTCGTGCAATGCCGCACAGCAGTTGGCCATGTTGGCAATAGCATCCGACTCGCCACTTATCAAGGCCTTGATTTGGGGCATTAATGCACGGTATTGCTCGGTTTTGTTTCCGTTTATTTTGATGAGGTCTTCAGCCATATTGGGCATGATGTTTTAGCAAAATTGCCTTTTTTCCTCCGATTCTCCAATTATTTTCCTATCTTCAAGAAACAAACACTTGAACATGCGCGAAAAAACCACTCTTGACAAAATCTTGTTTCTCGACATCGAGACCGTTCCCCAAACCTATCAATACAGCGACTTGGAGGAAAGTATTAAATCACTCTTCGAAGCGAAAACGCGGTTTCTGCATTCCGATGACAAATCCTATGAACAATTGTATTCTGAAAGGGCGGGGATTTATGCGGAGTTTGGAAAGATTGTATGTATTTCCGTTGGCTATCTCCAGGATCAGCGTAGTGGCCGACAAATCACTATAAAATCATTTGTCCATGATGACGAGGAAACCTTGCTGAGCAAGTTTGCAAAATTCATTTCGGATGACGATTTCTATTTGCTCTGCGGTCACAACGCCAAGGAGTTTGACTTCCCGTATATCTGCCGACGCATGCTCATCAATGGACTGCCTTTACCACGGATGCTAGATCTATCAGGCAAAAAGCCATGGGAAGTTGCGCACATCGACACCATGGAAATGTGGAAGTTCGGGGATTACAAGGCCTACACATCTCTTGCACTTTTGTGTCATGTATTCGGAATACCCACCTCGAAGGATGACATCTCCGGTGCAGATGTTGCGCGTGTGTACTATGAAGAGGAAAACATCAATCGCATCAGACAGTACTGTGAAAAGGATGTGGTGGCATTGATTCAGTTATACCTTAGAATGCATGGAGAGCCCATGGTTGATGCTGGAGAAGTTCTCATGCCTTAAACTAAAAAACCCCGACAGCATCGAGGTTTTTTATATGTCGTGATCTGAAAATTACTGAATAAATACAGTTTCTTCGGACGTTACTTCTTGTTCTACTTTGATGATTCCCTCACCTACAGCAGCGCCAAAGGTGGCCTCAATGTTTAATACAGCGACTCCTGCCTGACCAAGTTGGTACACGTCGTTGAAATTAAACTTTGCTACACCTGATGTATTCGTAAGTGTTGTATCGTACAAAACAACATTTGCAGGCTGGTTGATTGTTGACTGACCGTAAACAACTACTTGAGCACCAGCAACAAGTTGATTGGCAACATCACGAACGTATATGACGGCAATGGTGTCTTTCTTTTTGCGGCAACCTGATGAGAAAAATACGCCCAGAAAGGCAACAGCGGTAATTAATCCAAATCGAGTGAACGTTTGCATAGGTATAGGTTTTAATTCATTAAATAAACAGTCTGTACCGTTGTGATGTGTGAACGACAGCGCACATAATCGGTGCCTGTTTTCAATCCGTTCTTAACAATGACGTCAAAGTAACCCGTAGTGTTGCCTTCGCCGGCCATAGTAAAGTAAGTGTCCATGTTGAACTCAACGAATCCAGAAGCGTTGGTTGCCAAAGTATCTACAAAGGCCAATGTTGCAGGATTCGAATTGATGTCACCAATAATCACTACTTGTGCTCCATTCACCAATTCGTTGCTTGAAGAACGAACGAATATTTTAAGCACTGAAGGGTCGTCGTTTTTACACCCGGAGAACATCACCGAAATCAAAATCAACCCAAAAAATAAAATCGCTTTTTTCACTTTTGTTTTCATTTAAGAGAGCACATGCGCCCCAAAGATAAACTAATTTTAAGCATATGCAATAGTATTGTAGCCCTTAATTCGTACCTTCGTTGCGCTGTTTCAAACAAGTTAAGGCACTAAAAAGTTACATACTTGCCTAAAAACTTAAAAAATAAGCCATTCGAATGAAAGAACATATTGACGAGCTTACTGGACAGATCGAGGCGTATTCAATAACGAATACAGCAACACTTGAAGAGTTCAGGATTCATTTCTTAGGATCAAAAGGCGTGGTGAAGGAGTTGTTTTCATCTCTAAAATCTGTGCCCAATGAAGAGAAGAAGGAAGTGGGGAGATTGCTCAATGACTTAAAAATCAAAGCAGAATCTAAACTCGAACTATTCAAAGAACAATTGGCCACGCAACAAACGAGCAGCGCGCGTATTGACCTTTCTCGTCCGGCTGAAGAGTCGTCCGTCGGAGCGCATCATCCGCTATCCATCGTGCGCAATGAAATCATTTCTATTTTTTCACGCATCGGATACATGGTTTCTGAAGGACCAGAAATTGAAGACGATTGGCACAATTTCTCTGCATTAAATTTTCCGCCAGAACATCCCGCTCGCGACATGCAAGACACCTTTTTTATTGAAAAGGGTGAAAAGGAAATGGCTTTGCGAACACACACAAGTTCGGTACAAGTAAGGGTGATGGAAAATAGCACACCTCCAATTCGCACCATTTCACCAGGACGAGTATACCGCAACGAGGCCATTTCCGCACGTGCACATTGCTTTTTTCACCAAGTGGAGGGATTGTATATCGATAAAAATGTGTCTTTTGCCGACTTGAAGCAAACCCTGCTTTATTTTGCCAAAGAAATGTTTGGGGAAAAGGCTCAAATTCGATTGCGGCCTTCATATTTTCCATTCACGGAGCCAAGTGCTGAGGTGGATGTGTCATGTTCAATTTGTAACGCAGAAGGCTGTAATGTATGTAAATACTCAGGTTGGCTAGAAATACTTGGGTGTGGAATGGTCGACCCGAATGTGTTGAAATCATGCGGCATTGACCCAGAGATTTACACAGGATTTGCCTTTGGAATGGGAGTAGAACGTATCGCACAATTGAAATTTAAGGTGAGTGATTTACGCTTGTATTCTGAAAATGACGTACGCTTCTTGAAACAATTCACACCAGGCATTTAGGATATGGGATGGTTCTCTAAGTCATCAGCAGAGGAAAAGTCACTTCCTTGGATTCCGCTCACAAGCACAGAGGCATTAATGAAAGCCCTGGAATCAAGCGAACGTCCAGCACTTTTCTTCAAGCACAGCACGCGTTGCAGCATTTCCATCATGGCGCTTAGTCGCTTAGAACAACGTTGGAATATGGTACCAGAGGATTGTGATCTCTATTTTGTTGATCTACTCAATCACCGCGATGTGTCCAATGAACTCGCTGCACAAACCAATATCGCTCATCAATCACCACAAGCGATTCTTGTGGGCAACAGGGAAGTAATCTACACCGCGACACATGGTGACATCGACGCGGACGAAATGGCAAAAATTTTAAGTCATTAACATGAAAAAGTTCTTGATCATCGGTGTGATTATCGCATTTCTTGGCACGCTTGTGTTCCGTTCGTGCGCACCTACATCTACAGACGACTCGGCAACAGAACTACCAGCGTCCTTTGCCTTTGAAGACAACCTAGCAACACGTTGGGATGAAAAAGTACCCATCGATATTGTGGTCAACAACCCCGATGTGGAAACCTTGGAGCTGATTTACAACGACAGTACATTCGCTACATGGAATTCGCCTGGAAAGAAAATCACGTATCAACTCAAGGCCGGTTTTTACGGTTTAGGCGCACGTCAAGTGGAGCTTGTGGCCACCTTGAAAGACGGAACAAAATCATCCGACAAGCGAATTATTCGAGTCCTTTCCGATGTCATTCCAGAAATCTGGATTGCAGAAATTACGCGCGAATACCCCCACGAAGCAACGAGCTTTACACAAGGATTGGAGTTTAGTAATGGTCAGTTGTACGAAGGCACGGGAGAACGAGGAACGAGTCTCTTGGCACAAGTGAATCTATCGGACGGTAAAATATTGAAATCCATGGGCTTAGACGGCTCTTACTTTGGCGAGGGTATCACGGTGTTAAAGGGGAAAATTTATCAAATTACTTGGCAAGAACAAACCTGTTTTGTTTACAATCAAACGGATTTAACCCTGTTGAAAGACTTAAAATACTCTGGTGAGGGTTGGGGATTGTGCAACGATGGAAGTTCGCTGCTCATGTCGGACGGTACCGAGCGCATTACCTTCCGAAATCCTGAAACCTTCGCGATTACACGCACCATTGAAGTGTACACGCATCAAGGTCCAGTGAGTAAACTGAATGAGTTGGAATATGCCGACGGCTTGATTTATGCCAATGTATGGATGACCAATAAAGTGGCTGTTATTGACCCAAACAACGGAAAAGTTGTTGCGGAGTTAGACGCGGCGGAGCTCGTTCGACAAGGACGAGGAAACGGCGATGTGCTCAATGGCATTGCCTATAATTTAGTCACTAAGAAGTGGTACATGACCGGTAAGAGATGGCCGAAACTTTTTGAAGTGAATTTTAAGAAACCGACTACGTAGTTATTAATTACTAATTACGAGTTGCGAGTTGAGAATTTTGGTGGTTCCTCCGTAGTGTACATGCGAGGCGTGGTGGCATACCCGAAGCCACGAATAACTTCAATGAATCTAAACAATTCCAAGATCGATTAAGCCCTTTAGCACAGAGGCCCAATGATCTGAGTGAGAATGAGAGCGAGAGCGTTCGAAGTAATTCACAAGTCTTAAAGTCTTATCATCGTAAAATCTTGATGTCTTCAAGAAAATCTAAAATTTGATCCTAAAGGAATCTGATGCCTTCAGCAATTCGAGTAAACATAGTGCCAATGACTTTAGCCACAAATTTGCGGAGCAATCAAATTCTAAATTGCCGCAGGCATCAAATTAACCAGTAAACTAGTCATTGGTCACTAGTCATTTTCACCGTTCAACAAGCACCCCCTCCTCCACACGTACAACCCGCCCCGGAAACTTGTTGACCATATTCATGTCGTGTGTGGCCATGAGCACTGCCGAACCTTCTTCCTTGGCGACAGCAATCAAGAGGTGCATGATGTCTTCCGAAGTTTCTGGATCTAGATTTCCTGTCGGCTCATCTGCTAAGATCAACGCAGGATTATTCAATAAGGCCCGCGCAATGGAAATTCGCTGCTGCTCACCGCCTGAAAGCGCATGAGGCATGATGTTGGCTTTCTTTTCGATTCCCACCAATTGCAACACCGCCAATGCCCGCTTTTGCATAAGTGACTTGTCGGTCCAGCCTGTGGCGCCAAGTACAAAGAGCAAGTTGTCCATTACGGTGCGGTCGGATAGCAATTGGAAGTCTTGAAAGACAATACCAATCTTTCGACGTAACATAGGTACATCCTTCTTTTTCATGTGAAGTAAGTCAAATCCAGCCACAGTGCCCGTGCCCTCGCTAAGCGGAAGCTCACCATAAATGGCTTTAAGTAAAGTGCTTTTACCGCTCCCTGTTCGACCAATCAAATACACAAAGTCTTGCGGACCAACGCTGAATTGCAGATCTGAAAGAATGGTCGTGTTTTGTTGACGAATAACGCCGTTTTTGATATCAATGACTTTTTCCATGGATGCTATTTGATGTAAAGGTCTTAAATCACATTATTTTCAAGGCACTACTGCAAAAATTATCTTAACAGAATCAAGTGTAAAACTTTTAGAAAACTATTCTGTAACCGAATGTGACAGAAGTAATTTTACTAGCTTAAATACACATCTTATGACCAGGCTTCTGATCATTCTCGGTTTGTGCATGAACGTTATAGTTTTTGCACAGACTTCAGAAAAATACAACAGTGAATATGCGGGCTTTTACCGAGCGGAGGAATTGTACGAAAAAGCACAGTTTGCAGCAGCACGCATAGAATTTCGTGCGTTCATCGATCAATCCGGTAAAACAAACGACCCCATGTATGTTAAGGCCAGGTATTATGAGGGGATTTCAGCGCTGGAGCTTTCAAACAATGATGCAGTGACACTTCTCGAAAAATTCAATGCGGATTACCCAGAAAGCATCTATCACAAAGAAATCTATTTCCGCCTTGGTAAGTTTTTCTACCACAAACGCGATTTTAATGATGCTTTAATTTGGTTTAATCAATTGAGTGCAAAGGACATTTCGAAAGAAGATCAGTCAGAGTTTTCATTCAAATTGGGTTATGCGAATTTTCAAGAAGCAAACTACGATGCGGCTCGAAGTGCCTTCTACGACATTAAGGACGATTCTACCCAATATGGTCCGCCGGCCCTGTATTTCTATTCTCATATTGCCTACATGAACAAGTCGTATTCGGTGGCAGAAGCAGGGTTTATTCGATTAAAGGATAAGGCACAGTATGCTTCTATTGCGCCATACTACTTGGCTCAAATCTATTATTTGCAGGGGGATTACAAAAAGGTGATCGACATTGCGCCGAATGTGATGGACACCTCTAAGGTCTTCAATCAGAACGACATGAATCACTTGGTGGGGGACTCCTATTGCCGTGAAAATCAATTTAAAGAGTCGGTGCCTTACCTTGAGGCCTACAATAAAAACGCGCAAACAACTCGAGACGATGACTACCAATTGGGCTATGCCTACTACCGCTCTGCTATGTACGACAAAGCGGCGAAACTATTTGATCGTGTGGCGAATGGCAAAAAGGATAGTTTAGCACAAGTTGCCTTGTACCACATTGCTGAGTCACGAATGAAGCAGAATAATTTAGCGTCTGCAAGATCGGCATTTGGCGCAGCGGCAGCGATCACTGTAGATCCTAAAATCCAAGAAGATGCGCTATACAATTTTGCTGTGCTTTCTTACAAGTTGGACATTAACCCCTTTAATGATGCTGTTGAAGCGTTTGAGTCCTTCTTGGCTGAGTTTCCAGAATCAGACCGTCGCGATGAGGTGAATCAATACCTCGTGAATGTCTACTCTTCGACAAACAACTATGCAAAAGCCCTTGAATCTTTAGATAAGTTGCAAAACAAGGATACGCGCTTGAAAACGGTTTATCAGCTGGTTGCATTTAACTATGGTGTAGACTATTTCCAAAAGGGGGACATGAAAAGTGCCTTAAAGATGTTTGACCGTGTAAATCAATATCCAGTGGATGCAGCAATCACGGCAAAAGCACGTTTCTGGGCAGCTGATGCGCATTTCCGTTTGGACGACATGGATAAGGCCATCAAAGGATATCGTGAGTTTATTTCGATGCCTGCAGCACAGACCATCGGACTAAAAGCGGATGCTTACTATAATATGGGGTATGCCTATTTGAAAAAGAACGACATCACTCAATCAACAGATGCGTTCAGAATCTATTGCCAATCATCGGTAAATGACAAGCGCAAATTGTCTGATGCTCACATGCGGGTTGGAGATGGTTACTTCGCCACAAAACAAGATGAGTTGGCGGTAAAAAGCTACCAAGAAGTGGTTCGATTGGCTTCAGGCTACGAAGATCAAGCGCTGTTCTACATGGCGAAGGCCTATGGATACACGGGAAATGATGACTTGAAAGCTGCGCGCTTATTGGATATTCTTACCAACTATAAAACGTCAAAATACACACTTAAATGTCTGTATGATGTGGCACTGATTTACAAGTCCAAGGAACAGTTTGAGAAGGCGGACACCTATTTAAGAAGAATTATTGATGAGTATCCAAACTCAGATTTGGTGGTTGACTGCCGCATTGAACTCGCCGACATCCACTTTAAAAAGCATGATTTCCGTCAATCGGAGTTGGAGTACAAGCAAATTTTGACCGAACACGGCGAAGACCGCACTGTTTGTGAAAAATCTGTCCGTGGACTTATGGACATTTATGCCGCATTGAAACAACCCGAAAAGGTAAGTGATATTGCTTCACAGTATTCTTGCGCCAACATTTCAATGGAAGAACAAGAAGGCTTGTACTACTCTCCAGCTGTTGAAGCCTACAAAGACAGTTTATTTGCGGAATCTATTCCTCTTTTCAAAAAGTACTTGGATAAATTCCCGGCAGGACGATTTTCGGTGGACGCGAAGTTCTTCTTAGGGAATTCATATTTCTCATTGAACGACAAAGAAAATGCAGTGAAAGCCTATGCACAATGCTTGGAAGGACCAAACAATTCGTATACGGAGTATGCGGCATCACGCGGCGCGCAAATTTATTACAACAGTGAGCGTTACGCAGAAGCAATTCCATTCTACGAAAGAGTGGAAACAATCAGCTCCAAGCCATCAACGGTATTTTCAGCACGACTTGGCTTGATGCGCAGTTACTTCATTATCGAAAATTGGCCGAAGGCTTACGAGAAAGCGACCCTAGTGCTCGAGAGTACAGGGATCAACAACACTATTCGTCAAGAAGGAGAATATGTTGCTGGGATTTCAAGTTATGAGCTTAAGAATTATTCTGCATCCGTTCCGCACCTCGAGTGGTTGGTGAAAAACACCACAACTGCTACCGCTGCAGAAGCGAAGTTTATCATCGCTGAAATTTATTACGCAGAACAAGATTATGTCAATTCCGATAAAACCATTCGCGAATTACTGAAGATGAAGCCGAGCTACAACTACTGGACGGCAAAAGCACTTATTCTTCAATCACGCGTGCAAATGGCAACGGATGATTTTTTCCAAGCTGAGCGAACACTCAACTCCGTCATCAATCACTATAAAACGACGGATGATGGAATCTTAACAGAAGCAAACGAGTTGATGCAGGAAATCCAGCAATTGAAGAATCAACCGAAAAGCATCACACCAGAAGGTGAAACAATCATTGAAATGAACGAAAATGGGAACTAAGAGATTTATAGCCATACTTGTTGCACTGCTCCCGCTTCTGTCATTTGGGCAGGGTGACTTGGTGATCATTAATGGCATAGGGAATAGAGACATTCCACCGGCATACCGAATCAGCATGAATCCGGCCATCATTGACACCGTACTCGGCACCCAAGTTCAGCAGTACCCATTGTTATCTTTGCGCTTTCCAACACAGATCAAGGTAGATACGATTAAACCGGTTACCATCAAGGTTGAACCAAAGCTTCAACAGCTCTACTCAACGTATGTAAAAGTGGGAATTGGCTCTGAATTGATGCCACTTGGAGAGGTGTACTTCGACTCGAAGCGCTCCCGCAAATATGTTTACGGTGTGCATGCCCAACACCTCAGTTCTTTTGGGAACATTACAAACTATGCACCTGCTCAGTTTGACCGCACTCGCACCAATGTGTATGGTGCCATCAATGAAAAAAACTATTCCCTTCGCGGAGATGTGCACTACAATAACCAAGGTTTACATTATTATGGCTTAGTTGATTCCGTTCAATCGGTTGAGCGAAGCACAATTGCGCAGCGTTACCAAGACGTAGGCGCCGTTTTTTCCTTTGATTCACACAAGAAGGATAGCGCTCAATTGAACTATAAAATCAATGTGGCCTACAATCATTTCAACTCAAAAAAGCCCTCTGATTCATTGAGTGCGTGGAGAGGAAGTGAAAATTATGTGGCTGTTGGTGGTTCAGGTTGGTACCGTCAAGGCAAGGAGATTTTTGCCGCCGAGGCGAATGTGCGCTACAATGGTTATCGCTACGGAACGCAGTCTGACACACTTCAGTTTGTGGCAGATTCCGGTTTAGTATTGAATAACACAGTCATTAATTTAAAACCAACAGTGACCACACAATTGTGGAACAACCGTTTCCGCGCTATTTTAGGCTTTGATTTTGTGGTGGATGCAAGCACACAAACAAAGGTGCATCTGTATCCTGTTGCAGAGATAAAATACTCTTTGTTTAATGATATTTTTATCCCATTCATTGGTGTACGAGGTGGATTAAAACAACGCACGTTTAGATCAACGGTAGATGACAACGAATTTGTCTTGTCAAACCTTCAATTGAAAAACGAAAACACAGGCATCGATGTTTATGGAGGATTTAAAGGAACACTTTCGAGCCGCATTAGCTTCAATGTGAATGCAAGCTTTGCCCGAGTGAAAGACAAGGCCTTTTTTATTACAGACACGACATTCTCTTTGGGGAATAAATTCAACTTGATGTATGACACATTGAATCAAACAACCATTGAAGGTTCAGTTTCGTACCAAATGAATGAGAAACTGAAGGTAGATGCCATTGGTCGCTACTATTCGTATTTATTGCTGAACAACTCCTATGCGTGGAATCTTCCACAATGGCAGGCAGGCGTTCGAGGAAGCTACAATTTGTATGATAAGTTTCTTGTGAATCTTGATGTCAACTTTGAAGGCGGACGCAAGGCATTGGTGTATGATGCTACAGAGTCTGACGTGACCTTAGAGAACGGACAGTTGGCAAAGCGCATGGGATTGATTACAGACATTAACCTTGGCTTGGAATATCGCTACAACAAACGTGTCTCAGCCTTCATTCAATTCAACAACTTGGCTTCGCAGAGATACTTTAGGTGGTACAATCATCCAGTTCAAATTTTCCAAGTAATGGGGGGAATAACGGCGCGATTTTAATCGGCTGATTGCTCAGTTTTCTTCTTAAAAAGACCGTTGAAAAACCCAGGTTTCTTTTGCTGCTTTTTACTCGGGAAGTAGGTGCGTTGGCGCAGAAACACCATGACCACACCAACGGTGATAGATGCATCAGCGAGGTTCCAAATAGCTGGAAACACTTCTGAACCACCTAGCCAAGGCATTCCTTTTGGCCAGTGCGCTTGAAACTTAAACATGTCGACAACATTTCCCAATAAAAATCCGGTGTGCCGACGTTCAACCACAAAACTTTCGTAGCAGGTTGCCTTTACGCCCGAGCCATCTAGTTGATTAAATCCAATGCATGGATCAAAGGGGAAAATAAAGTCGTAACACATCGAGTCGATGAGGTTTCCTGTTGCTCCCGCAAAGATTAATCCTACGGCAATGAGAAACTCGCGTCGCGCCCCTGCTTGGGATTGTTTGTACCAATAATAAGCGATTCCGGTAATGGCGATGATTCTGAAAATACTTAGCGCGAGCTTGTGCCACATTTGATTTCCAAAGGTTGTCCCGAAGGCCATACCTTGATTTTCGACATATTCCAAGACAAACCAATCCCCGAAAACAGGTACCGTTTCCATGGGAAAAAAATGGGTTTTGATATAGATTTTAATGAATTGGTCGGCCAATAAAACAACAAGAATCAAAACACCAACAACCCACAAATTCTTTTTCACAGCTTATTTGTTTTGCGCGTTTTTAGCGTCAATACTCATGGTCGCATGAGGCACTAAACGGAGGCGCTCTTTTGCAATGAGTTTACCGGTAACACGACAAATACCGTACGTTTTGTTTTCAATACGCACAAGTGCAGCATGCAAGCTTTGGATAAACTTCTCTTGACGTGCGGCCAATTGCGCCACTTCCTCGCGAGATAAGGTGTCAGAACCGTCTTCCATCATATTGAATGTACGGCCAGTATCATCTGTGCCATGGTCGTCGTTGTGCGAAAGAGATCCTTTCAATAAATCGTAATCGTCTTGAGCTTCTTTAAGCTTTTTTTGAATTAGATCCTTGAACTCGGCTAACTCAGTATCTGAATATCTCGTTTTTTCCTGTGACATGACATTTTGGTTTTGAACATTCCCGCAGGCGGGACGTGGCCGCAAATATAAGCGAAAATAGGTAAGTACCAAGTAAAAATTAAGTAGATGAAAGTTTGTTTACTTTAACCCTTTGTTGACAATATGTATCTTCGTGCCATGGTAAAATTGTTTCTAGGAAATCGAACGGGGGTACTTCTCCTCATTCCCTTCTTTATGCTGGGCTATTTTCTCTTGGATCAGTTCACGGGTTATTATCCGCATAACGCTGAGACAAATAGTGGTATGTGGGGCACTTCTATTCCTTTAACCGACTCATTTTTGGAAATTTCAGGGGCGATTCTTGTCGTAATTAACGCCTTGGCGATAAACATGATTTACAATGCCAACGAATTTTTAGAGCGTAACAGTTATATGCCTTCGCTGTTGTATGTCGTGATGATGAGCTTCTACCATGCGACATACTCCATTGACGGGCTTTTGATGGCGCACTCATTTGTCATTGCTATGATTTATCAGTTGTTCCTACTTCGTCAAAATGAAGACGGAAGAAAACGGATGTTTAATGGTGCTTTTTTAGCGGGATGTGCCACGACATTTCATCCCCCACTGGTGTTGCTTGCACCATTATTGATTGTTATGGCTCGCCGCATACGGCCATTTGTTTTTCGGGAGGCCTTGTTGGTCATTCTAGGAATGGCTATACCCCTTGTTTATGCTGGTGTCTATCTCTGGTTGTCGGGAAGCACAATCGAGTTGAAATTGATAGATAAATCTACAGATTATCTCAGCAAGCAAACCGATTTTTTGATCACTTCAGTGTTGTTTACCCTTCTTTTTTTATTGAGTTTGGCTAGTATCTCCTCCCGCATGAAAACAGCATCTATCCGCCTAAAAAAACTAACTAGTATGCTCTGGTGGCTGGTTTTACTTGGGTCGATCTTTGGTGTCGCAGACTTTTTTGCGTTTGGTCAAATTGAACGGTTTAGTTTTCTGATGATCCCACTTTCCTTTTTCCTTCCTTTCTCTTTTGCGAGTCAAACTTTTGGCGGACTCGCCACCGTTCTTTTTTACATCACTTTTGGATATTCTTGCCTGAAATTTTTCCTTTAACTGGCCTCTGTCCCACGCAATTTATGTAGTTTTGCAGACAAGTGGTCGGCTGTTCGTTTCCACTGTAAACTTGCATAATCGGATGAAATTTGGTGTTGTTACCTTCCCCGGTTCGAACTGTGATGAAGACATGGTGTATGTTCTTCAAGACATCATGGGACAAAAAGTTGAGCGTCTTTGGCACAAAGACACTGACTTGAAAGGTGTAGATTTTGTGGTTCTTCCAGGGGGGTTCTCTTACGGAGACTATCTGCGTTCGGGAGCAATTGCCCGCTTTTCTCCCATTATGAATGAGGTTGTTACACATGCGGGCAAAGGAGGATATGTACTCGGGGTATGCAACGGATTTCAAATTCTTACTGAATCCGGATTGCTTGAAGGCGCCCTTTTACACAACTCAAATCAACAGTTTATCTGTAAAAATGTGTTTTTAAAGCCCGTGTCAACATCGGCAGCGATCACAAAAGCCCTTTCGATAGATAAAGCATATCAAATTCCAATTGCACATGGAGAAGGGCGCTTTTATGCTGCCGAAGAAACGATGCAATCAATTATAGACAACGATCAGATTTTATTTAAATATTGCAACGAGAGTGCGGAGGTGAACGACACCAATAACCCAAATGGGGCATTGATGAACATTGCTGGAATCACCAATAAATCGAAGAATGTCTTCGGAATGATGCCTCACCCAGAACGCGCCGCAGATCGTTTCCTTGCCAATGAAGATGGCCGCGCACTGTTTGATTCACTACTAAAACATTGCTAATCATACCTAAATGAGGGTTTTATTACTAGGAAATGGCGGAAGAGAACATGCTTTCGCTTGGAAAATTGCTCAAAGTTCTTTACTGGAAGAATTGTTTATTGCCCCAGGAAATGCTGGAACGCGTCAACACGGTCAAAACATTTCTGTTGATGTAAATGACTTTGCGGCTATCCGGGAATTTGTCATCAAGGAACGCATCAACATGGTAGTTGTAGGCCCTGAAGAACCTTTGGTAAACGGGATTCATGATTTTTTCTTGGCAGATGAAGTATTGAGAAATGTGCCTGTAATTGGTCCAGCAAAGTGTGCCGCTCAACTTGAGGGAAGCAAAGATTTCGCAAAACAATTCATGGCGCGCCACAACATTCCCACGGCCAAATATGCTACGTTTACTAAGGAAACACTTGAACAAGGCTATGCGTTCTTGGAAGCAATGAAACCACCGTATGTATTGAAAGCGGATGGATTAGCTGCCGGAAAAGGCGTGTTGATTCTAGAGGATTTAAAGGAAGCAAAAACCGAGTTGAAATTGATGCTTGCAGATGCAAAATTTGGGGTAGCAAGCACACGTGTTGTGATCGAACAATTCTTGAAAGGAAACGAACTTTCAGTTTTTGTGATTACAGATGGAGATTCCTTCAAAATTTTACCTGAAGCTAAAGACTACAAAAGAATAGGCGAAGGCGATACAGGCTTGAATACTGGTGGAATGGGTGCTGTCTCGCCCGTGCCATTTGCAGATCCAACATTCTTGGATAAAATTCAAAACCAAATCATTATTCCTACAGTGAAAGGCTTGAGAAACGATAAGATTCCCTACAAAGGTTTTATTTTCTTTGGCTTGATTAACGTGAAGGGTGAACCTTATGTGATTGAATACAACTGCCGAATGGGCGATCCAGAATCGGAAGTGGTTATTCCTCGTCTCCGCTCTGACTTGTTGGACTTGTTTGAAGGCGTAGCCACAGGGACGCTTTCTGAACGAGATATACAGTTTTCTGAAAAATGCGCAGCAACCGTGATGATGGTCTCTGGTGGATACCCAGAAGCGTACGAGAAAGGAAAAACGATTTATGGCTTGAATACCCCAACCGATAGCTTAGTTTTTCACGCTGGCACAGTGGCCGATGGTCCTGCTGCGCACACAGCTGGGGGTCGCGTTATTGCTGTAACCTCCTATGGAAAAAACCTAGATGTCGCCTTGAAACGCTCTTATGCTGCAATTGAGAACATTGAATTTGAAGGAGCATTTTTCCGTAAAGACATAGGTTTTGATGTCTTGTAATATTTCTTTTTTTATATTGCGTAAAGAAATCTCGTAAATGGACCCTTCCATATCGGTCGTTGTAATACTTATCTCACTTCTTTTTTCGGCATTCTTCTCCGGAATGGAGATCGCTTTTCTTGCCTCCAATCGACTCAAAGTAGCACTTGAACGCAACAAGGGAACCCTGTTCGGAAAGACAATTGATGTTTTCTACAAACGCGAGTCAACTTTTATAGCCTTCCTTCTCTTAGGGAACAACATTGCGATTGTGCTTTTTGGAATTTATGCTGCTGCGCTCCTAGAACCAATCATTCATTCATGGGGAATACGTCGCGAAGGGGTGGTGTTGCTTCTTCAAACAACATTGTCCACCCTACTTGTTTTAATTACCGCTGAGTTTCTTCCAAAGGCCGTTGTACAGCTGAATCCAAACCGATTCTTGCGCCTGTTCACCTTTCCAATGTTTTTGATTTATGTTATCTTGTTTATTCCTACACAGGTAGTTATGCTTTTGAGTTCT
>CAMBMC010000018.1 GCA_945868555.1 Chitinophaga pinensis
GATGCGGAGACAGATCCAGGGATTTTTCACGATGACAACAAAGAAACGACACTGCTATTTCCTCGCTTAGAGCCCGGTGCATTGAGAGTGTTGGATTATACCACGGTGACGAAGGAAATACGATTCCCATTCGCTTTTTATTTTTCCACGTTTTGTCCCATCGAAGAATCCATTTTCCGCATCGAGGAAGACACGTCCATTCACACAAACATCCATACCTATTTCACGGAAAAAATTGGTGTAAAAAAGGAGGAGATCCTGAAGAAAAACATGCGTACGACAGTATATTCTGTGCAGAATCCTCCGGCAATGAAGTTTGAAGATGGAGCGCCTAACATCAGTTATTTTACACCACATTTGATCGGTCAAGTAGGCTATTACACCACCAAAAATGGTCGAGTAGACGTCGTTGATGATTTGGATGATTTGTACGCTTGGTATTACACCAACATTCAAGAAGTCATCAATGAAGTGCCATCCGAAGAAATTCGCCGCATGTCAGATTCGCTCACTCGCACGATCAGCAGTGAACCTGAAAAAGTAAAAGCCATCTATTATTGGATTCAAAACAACATCAAATACATCGCCTTTGAGGAAGGAGTAAATGGTTTCATCCCACGTCAACCTTCTGCCATCATTAAAAAGCGTTACGGCGATTGCAAAGATATGGCTGCCTTGATTTACAGCATGCTAAAATCTGTGGGAATCAAAAGCTACATGACCTGGTTGGGTTCCCGCGATTTGCCATACAAGTACACCGAAAATCCATCTTCGTTTTGTGACAACCACATGATTAACACCTACAAATACGATGGGAAAGCATATTTTCTAGATGCCACAAACAACTTCTTACCCATGGGTGAAGTCGCCTCGTTTACAATGGGGAAAGAAGTGTTCTTAAGTATTGATCAAAAAACCTATGAAATACTTCAAATGGAAGTTCCTCCCCCATCTGCTACGCCTCTGATTGATACCACATACATTCGTATTGATGGACGAAAAATAATCGGAGAAGCTCATACCCTTTTTGACGGCTACTATCAGCAATGGCTCCAACCTGCTATGATGTCTTACAAGGACGAGCCTGAAAAAGCGATTCAATCCTTTACAGAAAAAGGAAATAATTCATACAAAGTCACCAAGGGAAGTATTTCGAACACGACCGATCGTGACAAACCCTGCGAGTTGTATTATGAGTTCACCGTTGACAACTATGCGACAGCAATAGACAATGAAATTTACATCAATATGGTTCTCGAAAAGGGTATTTCAACGGGAGAAATGAAAAAAAACCGAGTTACTCCATACGAGTTTGAGCACAAATCGTCGGACCACTACACCGTCGTTCTTGACATTCCCGAGGGCTATTCGCTTAGCTCCCTCCCTAAGGACAAATCATACACATCCGATATCGTAGACTTTTCCTTAAAATACCGTATTGAAGGCCAAAAAGTGTTTATGGATGTCGTACTAGATATCAAAACAATCCTGCTTCAACCATCGGATTTTGTAGCTTGGAATGAATACTTCAACACATCAAAGAGCGCTATGCTGCAGTCGCTTGTCCTCACAAAAAAATAAGACCATGAAATACGTTTATCTACTTCTTTTCTTGCTTCCACTTTTAGCTCAAGCACAAGATGCTGAGTCAACTCCTTACTATAAATCTTACGATTGGACCAAAGAGCCTCGGTCTTTTGAAATTTCGGATGAAGAAAAGAAAAAAGATGAAATCATCCTTTTCGAGAAAAAAAGCGTTGAGTTTATTAATGTTAACGATGAACTGAAGAAATTCGTGCTCTTGCACCGCATCACTCGCCTGAATACAGATTTGGCCATTGAAAACAACAACACGTATTACTTGTCGAGTGATGAAGATCAACAGATCAATAAATTGAAAGCACGCGTCATCAAGCCTAATGGAGAAATGATACAGGTTTCACAGTCAGACATCAAGGAAGCCAAAGATGAAGACGGCAATGTCGAATACAAGTATTTTGCTTTTGAGGGATTGGAAATAGGCAGCTACATTGAATACCTTCAGTATGGCGAAGAGTTTGCAGAGTTGTCAGGATCGCGCATGTTTTTGCAAAGCGAAAGCGAAAAGAAAACGATCGAAGCAGACATCATCTATCCTTCCTATCTCGAATTTCAGATTTACCCAATGAATGGATTGCCAACGTTCCAATTGGACGATAGTGATTCACTTAAAACACGCATGCATCTCACTGTTAAGGACATGCCTGGTCTTGAAGATGAAGATTGGTCCGCATATTCTGCGAATCTTCAAAAATGCTACTTTAAACTAAGTAAGAATTTAGCCAGAGGGAAGGGCAATTTTTACACCTATACCGAAGTGGCCAAGCAGATTCATGAGAACATGTTTGCCCCGCTAACCAAGAAAGAAAAGAAATTGGTAAACGCATTCATCGAAAAGAATACCAAAGGAGCGACTACAACCATAGAGAAAGTGAGCGCATTGGAAAATGCCATCAAACAAAACATTCCAACCGTTGAAATGAACTTTGAAGATGACGACAACATTGAATTCATCCTCACAAAAAAAATCACAAACGAAGATGGGCTCTGTAAATTGATGCTCAATTGCTTGCGCGAAATGGGAATTTCAAATGAATTGGTCATTACAACAGACCGCACTGAAGAAACGTTTCTAGAGGAATTCCAAGGGTATAATTTCCTTCAAGAATATTTGATTTATGTCAAAGATGTGGACGCTTACTTTTCGGCAAGTATGTACTCCAGAATTGGCTATCCTCCTTTCGAATTCACTTACAACAAGGGCATTTTCATCAGTGAAGTCGTGGTGAATGGCTTTGCAGCGAGTGTAGCCAAGGTGAAATACATCAAAGGATCCGATTATACTGCATCCATCGATAAAATTGAAACAGAAGTAAAATTCAACGATGACAACAACGGATGTAAGGTAGAATTCACGCGCACAACAAGTGGCTACAAGGCACTCTTTTATCAATCCATCATCGATCTTCTAGATGAAGAACAAAAGAAAGAGATGAAGGAAGATTACATGAAGTACTTGGATGATGAATCAAGCACATTGGAAAATATGGCCTTCGAAAATGACCATACCGCTGATTTTGGTGTAAAACCATTTGTTGGAAAGGCTACCGTAATTTCTCCTGTATTTGTTGAACGTGCGGGGAATAATATTTTGTTGAAGGTTGGAATGCTCATTGGACCGCAAGCAGAGATGTACAATGAAGCAGAACGTAAATTGCCCGTGGATGCCCAATACACACGCGGCTACGACCGAACCATTGTCATCAATATTCCTGATGGCTTTCAAGCTAAAAACCTGGAAGACTTAAAAATCAACTATACGCCTGAAAAAGGAAAAGGAACAGTTGGATTTACTTCAAGCTATGAAGTCAAAGGCAATCAGGTCATCGTTTCAGTGAAGGAATGGTACAATACACACTTCTTTTCTGTTGAAGATTATCCTCTGTACGAGAAAACTATGAACTCAGCGGCAGACTTCAACAAGATTGTACTGGTGCTTCAGGAGAAGAATTAGACTGGATGTTGGATATCAAGATATCAAGATTTTAAGATTTTAAGACTTGTTCAATACTTCGAATTGCCGAAGGCATCAAATTGCGGAGCAACAAATTTATTACCACGTAATTCGTAATTCGTAATTAGCTAGTCGTGGCTTCGAGTCTGCTTTCGCACCTCAGCCACCAAATTCGTAATTAGTAATTAGTAACTTCTAGTGTCTCAGTCACCAAGTAATTCGTAATTCGTAATTAGTAATTAGTAATTAATGAGTCCCAGTGCATTTTCCACTGCTGAACAAACTTTCGCGTGGTTATAGTGCTGTGATGCTTGAATTAAATCCTTAGCGCTCACTCGTTCTGGATTCTCAATAAAATCGGTCATCGCATCGGCCAATGCGTGTGAATCCATTGGGGTAAACAGCGTTCCTATTTTCCCAAAATCCAAAATCTCTGGACTGCCCCCAGCATTGCTTGCTATTATAGGAGTGCCACATGCCATCGATTCGATGGTTACCATGCCAAATGTTTCTGCTTTTGAAGCCATAACGAATGCATCCACGGCGCGAAAAAAAGTGGAGACTTCAGAACGAAATGGACGAATAAATACACGTTCATTCAGATTGTTACCATCAATAAACTCAGTAATCTGTCGACTGTACGACTCCCCTTCTCCAATAGTTGGTTCTCCCAACAAACAAACTGCAGTAGTAGTATTATTAGTCATCGCAAGTGCTTCAAGCAGCAACAATTGACCTTTTTGTGCATCAAAACGCCCCGCCAAGCCAAAGATTTGTTTGTCCAATGGAAGATCCATCTCTAAACGTGCCTCTATTTTGGAAAGGAGTGAAGTCGCCTTGGCCAAATCTAAACCAGACGGAATAACGATTACTTTATCCTGAGAAAAACGCGTCATCGTCCTTACCTGATCGGCTAAGTAGTTCAAAGGACAAGACCACAAATCAAAATGACGGTAACGCAACGTATGCAGTACATGCGTTTTTTTTACACCCAACTGCATCTCCATGAAATAAGACAAATGAATGGGATGAGCACAATGACGTTTCGCAATAACGGATGCACTCATGTCACGAGTCTCTCGCAGAATTAAATGAGAGATTTCCTCTCGTTCAAGTAGTTTAGCTAGTGCTCTGCCCGATTTAAAATCATAATACTTCTTGTGTCGAACAATTTCAAGAGTCCTTAGCCCGGCAGCTATGGCCTCTTTGAATACGGGTGAATCTTTTACGCCTAAAAACACGACTGAATGACCGCGTTCATGCATCCACACGGCATTTCTAAGTTGATTCATTTCCAGTCCGCCCCAACTTAAAGAACTGCACAAATAGCCCAATTTATGATTCATTATCCAATGTATTGAATTCCACTTCTTGCGCACGATTCGTTTTCAATCCTTTAAAATTGCGCAAGGACCACCATAAAAAAACCAGAGCGATGAAAGCAATCACTGCTGCAACGAGAAAAGGTGCACCAAAGCCCCACCACTCATTGGGTGCAGCATTGCGCGATGTTGAATAAATCCACATGTAAAATGGTGGACCAATGATTTCTGCCAAGCTCATGATACTGGTAAAAACACCCTGCAATTCCCCCTGTTCATTTTGAGGTGTTCCAGCACTAACGATGGTTCGAATTGCCGGGTCAATAATTCCAGAAAATGAATAGGGCAAAATAATGAGATACAACATCCAACCATAAGGAACCATTGAAATCCCAATCATGACGACAATTACAGTGAAAAGTCCAAAGAATGCCGTTTTTTTCTCGCCCAACACACGTGTAAAATAACCCGACAATCCACCTTGAACGACACCAAAACATACACCTACAAAAGCAAGGCTATATCCGACATCCTTCTTAGACCATAGGAACTTCTCCATGGTATAATAGTTCCAGGTGTTGTGGATGGCCAAGTTTGCCATCATCACCAGGAAGGTCACAACAAAAAGATATTTAAGGTCCTTGAAGCGCGCCATCTGTTTGAATGCCCCTAGTGGGTTTGCACGTTTCAATTCAAATTTTCTGCGTTGATTCGGAGGCAAAGATTCCTTTAACACAAAAAATCCAAACACAAAGTTCAGCAAGGAAAATACCGAGGCAACAAGAAAGGGAGCGCGCGACCCAAAGTCAGCAAGCATTCCTCCAATTGCTGGCCCAATGACAAAGCCAATTCCAAAGGCAGCGCCAATCAATCCAAAATTTCGCGCCGTAGTTTCTGGGGTAGAGACATCAGATATATATGCTGCTGCAGTAGTGAAACTCGCTCCAAAAATTCCAGAGATCGCACGACCAAGAACCAGCCAAAACAAATCAGGAGCGAAATACATGACCAAAAAGTCCAACCCCATTCCAAAAACCGAAATCAACAAGACAGGTCGACGTCCAAAACGATCGCTCAAGTTCCCAATCAGTGGAGAAAATAAAAATTGCATAAAAGCATAAATCCCCATAACCCATCCAAAATAGATTGCTGAATCTTTTAAGGGAACATGCGCCGTTTCGGAGATCAATGATGGAAACGAAGGGATGATAATACCTATACCGATTGAATCAATGCAGATGGTGATCAAAATAAAGATCAAGGCCTTGTTCATGGTACTGTTCGTCATCGCTGCAAATTTCGTCAATTATTACACTCCATGACCAAAAGTCCTAATAATCTACAACTAATTCATTTGCAGCACTATTAGTTAAATTGGTAACCATTATGCTAATTTTAATCATATTTTAAATTGACAATTCCTTAACATGGTAAATGTTTTTTTTGTTATTTCACGTCATGAAAACTAAAATCTTATTCTCCGCGTTTTTTAGTCTCAGTTTTCTTGGTTTTTCTCAAATAGAACTCAGCGAGACATGTATTGCGAACATTTCTGTCATTGCAGACGAAGACAACTCTTACGAGGATTGGTTCGAAATCCGAAATCTATCGGGTGCTCCTGTTGACATCGCAGGGTACGGATTAAGTGATAACCCTGGACAACCCTACAAATGGATCTGTCCTAATTATACCCTGGCTGCCGGAGAACACAAATACATCTTTGCATCAGGAAAGAATCGCATTCCAACGATTGATCATTATGAAAGTATCATTTTGGCTAACCAAACATGGTCTTATTTAATTCCAACTGCAGAACCTGCGGCGGCATGGAGGCTTCCAGGAACAACCTTGACGGGATGGTCAACAGGAGCTGGAGGAATTGGATTCGGTGATGCTGATGATGGGACTACAGTTCCAACTGCTACGAGTGTTTATCTTCGTCGCTCATTTACACTTACAGATGTTGCGGATATCCAACGATTGATTCTTCACATGGATTATGACGATGGATTTGTGGCCTACATCAATGGGGTTGAAGTTGCACGCGCAAACTTAGGAACTATGGGGACATTAACCCCGTTCAATACATTGGCTGCAAGTCACGAGGCATTGGGATACCAAGGAATGGCTATCGATGATTTCGAAATTCCTTTTTCTGTGTTTTCATCGCTTCTTGTTGCAGGTGAGAACGTATTAGCCATCCAAGTGCACAATACGACTGCGGCATCTACCGATTTAACAAGCAATGCCTATTTGTCGGCAGGGTTTCTCTCTTCAGCAGTAACCTTCTCTCCTACCTTGCCTTGGATGAACTTAAACGCATCAACGGCATGGCACACGAATTTCACTATCAATTCCGGTGACAATTTGATCTTGACCAATGCAACAGGCCTCACATTGGCGAATGTAGCTTTGACTCAAACACCAGTGAATCACTCAAACAATTGGACAGGATCAGCATGGTGCATTAGTCCTACCCCAACTCCAGGCGCTGTGAACAACGCATCTTGTTTTAGTGTAGTCCTCAATAAACCGATCATTTCCAAACCAGCGGGAATTTATGCAACAGGTTTCAAGGTAGCCATTACAACAGATCAATCGAACGTTGAGATTCGTTACACATTGAATGGTGGAATCCCAACGGCCTCATCTCCTTTGTACACAGACTCTATTCAAATTCCTGCTACTAAAGTGCTTTCAGCACGATGTTTTGATCCATCAGCAGCCACACTTCCTAGCTTAGTTGAGAAAAACTCATTCGTAATTAACGAAGCATACGTTGGTCTCCCTGTAATCTCAATTTCAACGGATTCATTGAACTTGTATGATACCCAAACGGGCATTTATGTTCTTGGACCTCCAGGCTACAACACGAACTACCCCTATTTCGGAGCAAACTTCTGGGAAGATTGGGAGCGTTATTCATATATCGAATACATCGCAACGGACAGCACACAAAAATTTGAAGGAGCCATTGGTTTGAAAATCCATGGAGGATGGTCTCGAGCTCAACCTCAAAAAAGTTTCCGTGTGAAATGTCGTGATGATTATGGCATGAATAAAATCATATATCCATTGATTCCAGACAAATCATTTATCGGTCAATACAAAGACTTCAACCTTCGCAACGGAGGGAATGACTACGGCGGAACGCGCATGAGAGATGCGTTTATGCAACGTTTGACGCGAACTGCGCATACAGACTACATGGGATACACACCTGTAATCGTATTTTTAAATGGTGAGTATTTTGGAGAATATGAATTGAGAGAGACCTTGAACAACGATTGGGTTGAAAACAACTACAACATAGATTCTGATAGCGTTTCCGTATTGACAGAAAACTACATGGCTTTTGAAGCAAATGATGGAACAATGGATAATTTCTGGCCCATGTACAATGCGATTACGTCTTCCGATCCATTGAGCCCTACATTCTATGCATTGGCAGATTCGTTGATTGATCTTGAAAACTTCGCAGACTACATCATTTCAGAAACATACTACGGAAATGGTGACTGGAGTAACGGACAACCAAACAACATCAAGTACTGGCATGCCCCAGGTGAAAAGTGGAGAATGCTCTTGATGGACCTTGACTTCGGTTATGGTTTGTACGGGGCACTTCCAACAGACAACTTCTTGGTGCAGGCGACAAATAGTCCTTCTATTCACATGGATGCAATTTGTGCAAAATTGTTGGCTAACCCACAATATAAAGTTTACTTCATTGACCGCTATGCCGATTTAATCAATACGATTTGGCAACAAAACAAAGTTCAAAGTATGGGTAACTCCATGTTGAATGAAGTGGCTCCATGGATCCCAAGACACCATACCCGTTGGAGTGGAAACATAACAAATTTCAACAATGTGATGAACAACATGTTGACATGGAATTCAAGCCGAATTGCAGGTGCACGCAACGTGGTACAATCCTTCTTTACATTGACAGGTCAAGTTACCTATACCCTAGATGTTCAACCTGCTGGTGCAGGACGTATCCACATCTCGACAATTGAACCATCTGAAATTGAATATCCTTGGAATGGGGTTTACTTCAAAGGAGTGCCTGTTAAAATCACAGCCATAGCTAATCCAGGATACACATTTGACCACTGGTCACCGAATGCCCTATTTGGAACGAATAACTACAATGCCATGTTGGACATTACTCCTACGGTGAACTCCGCATTTACTGCTTGGTTTGCGGGATCAACGGTTACGGATCCTTTGGAAATCTCCGAGATTATGCCAAATCCTGAAAGCACCATAGACGGTGGGAATTGGTTTGAATTGCACAATACTACGATTGTAGATTTGAACATTGGTGGAATGACAGTGAAAGATAGCTCATACTTCCACACCTATACATTCCCATTCAATACGCTTATTCCAGCAAATGGAAGACTCGTTGTTGCCTCTGATACTGCTGCGTTCCGTCAACAATATCCAACGGTAACAAACTTCATTGGACCGCTTGGATTTAACCTAAGCAACAACTCAGAGACAATTTTCATCTACAATCAAAATGGTTCAGTGATCAAGCAAGCGACATATAGCACGGCTTCTCCTTGGCCTCTTGGTGTTGATGGTTACGGTCGCTCATTGGAATTCAATGGTGCTCCGGCTTCACAAAATGATCCAAATGCATACTTTACTGGATGTGTTGCAGGATCGCCAGGTGTTGCTTATTTCCCATGTGACTCATCAATAATCATCTCTGAAATCAACTACAAATCGGCGCCTACTTCCGATGCTGGTGACTGGTTCGAAATTCATTCAACATTATCCACAGACCTAAACCTTTCGGGTTGGACAATCTCAGACGATAGTTGGTTGACACCTTATACCTTTTCTACTGGAACAACTCTTCCAGCTGGAGGACACCTTGTTGCAGCCAGAGACATGATCACGTTCAACAACATCCACCCTGATGTATTGAATGTAAGTGGTCCTACC
Organism: Chitinophaga pinensis; assembly: GCA_945868555.1. Taxonomy (GTDB): domain Bacteria; phylum Bacteroidota; class Bacteroidia; order Flavobacteriales_D; family Crocinitomicaceae; genus M0103. Next base: position 9,838 of record CAMBMC010000018.1, read on the forward strand.
CAAATTGCACTTGGTGCGAGCGACGGTGTTTTGTTGTACGATGAAACAGGAAAACTTCGTTTCTCAGTCAACTACAACTATACAACTCCATGGCCACAAGAACCGAATGGTCTGGGTAAAACATTGGAATTGTTGAGCAGCACAGGATTAATGTGTGCACCTCAAAACTGGTTCGCAGGATGTCCTGATGGATCTCCAGGTGTGATTTACGAGCCAATTTGTGACCTGGGTGTTAACGAATTGAATGAGGCAGCACTCATCATATATCCTAACCCAGGAACGACTCAATTCAATTTGAATTCTGATGTCATGGAAGGAACAATACGTATGTTCAATCTGATTGGTGAAGAGGTGCTTACATTAGAGCGTCAAGCAGGCACCCAAGTCATTAACATCACTGGAATGAGCGCTGGCATGTACATAATCGACTTAAATGGCACCCGCCAGCAAGTTGTAATTATGAAATAATATTCTCGCTTTTTTATGCAAAATCCCATGTTCACATGGGATTTTTTTTTGCCAATCTCTTGCCAATCTTTAAAGTATTGCTACTTTTGTCACGGAGAATTGGCAGAGTGGTCGATTGCGGCAGTCTTGAAAACTGTTGTACCGCAAGGTACCGTAGGTTCGAATCCTACATTCTCCGCCAAAACAAACAAATGCCCCATTTTTATGGGGCATTTGTTATTTACAGTCATTGAGCCGAGCATCGCTTGAGTTATAGCTTAGGAAGCATGTATAAACCACCCCTTGCCCCTCCACGAGGGGATTTTTATTTTTTTATTACTGAGTGTCAATTCACCAAACATTTATAATTTGTAACTTCTAAGACAACGGACACTTCTTCGCTCTATGAGCTTCGAAGGACAAAGGACATCAAGATGTTAAGATTTCAAGATGTTAAGACTTGTGTTTTACTTCGAACGCTCTCGCTTTTGTCCCGATCGTTCGGGACTCATTCTCGCTCTGATCTTTGGGACCCGCTGCGCTCAAAGACTTGATCTCACTTCGTTGAGTTATGGTTAATCACAAATTCGTAACTCGTAATTCGTAATTCGCAATTTGTAATTCGTCACTCGTCATTTACAACTCACTTCCTTTTCGTAATTTTATTCCAGTAATTTTACACTATGCGTTTACCATCAATCACCTTATTGACACTTGCATTCTTTTTGAACTTGACCGTCATGGCACAAGAACAAAAGCTGAAGGCCTATATGGATACGAAGCAATTCTATGCGCCTGAAATTGGGAACTATATTGAGATTTATTTTCAATTCGCTGCCTCTTCAGTAAAGTATAAGGGTATTGAGGGTGGACTTCAAGGAGATCTCGCCGTAAAATTGGATATAAGCGATGGAACTAAAACTGTGGCTTCTGATGCGTATCGTCTGCAATCACCCCTAATGAAGGACAGTATTGTGGAAGATTTTTACGATTTAAAGCGCTTTGCACTCGCTCCAGGGGAGTACATCCTCAACATTGAATTGTCGGACATCAACACGGAGAACCCTGCATTAAAAGCTTCTGTTCCCGTATTCATAGAAGATTTGTCAACGGCGATTTCCATTTCTGACATCGAAGTGGCTGAATTTGCCTACAAAGGAGATGAAAATTCAGTGTTCTTTAAATCCGGAATCAATATCATCCCGCGTTTATCTACTTTCTATCCAACAGAACTGAGCATCATTCCTGTTTACTTGGAAATCTACAACACCAATCAATTGGAAGATACCGTCTGTGGCTTAAAACAAAGCTTAATCGACATGGAAACGGGAGCTGAGGTCTCTGAATTCACTATATTTTCCAGACATTCGACCTCCAATGTGCTTCCGATTCTACGAAAAGTTGACATCAATTTGCTTCCATCAGGAAAATACGCCTTGAACTACACACTTCTTTCCAGAAGCCTAACGGAACTTTCAACACAGCAATATGTCTTCGAACGGAGCAATGATTTGGACATTCCATGGTCAGTGGAAAACATGGTAATAGATCCAGCATTTCAAGCGTCAATTACAAATGATTCAATAACGTATTACCTTGAAAGTTTAATCCCAATTGCTAAACCTGCAGAAATTAAGAACATTATTTCTGTGCTTAAGTTAAAAGACCTCGAACAAGAACGCCGTCACATTCAAGCATTCTGGCTAAAAACTGCACCAAACAACGCCTATGATTCGTGGCTAAAATACAAGGAACAAATACAACTTGTTGAGCGACTTTATTCAAACAATTTTCAGGAAGGATTTGAAACCGATCGAGGTCGTGTGTACCTGCAATATGGAGCACCAACTACGATTGTTGAGCGCGAAAACTCCCCAACAGAATACCCCTATGAAATTTGGCAATACAATAAAATCGGAAAATTCAGCAACAAGCGATTCGTATTCTACAATCCAGATCTCGTCAACAATGCTTACCGCTTATTGCATTCGGACATGATCGGAGAATTAAAGAACCCATCTTGGCCACAAATGCTTTCAAAACGAAACACCAACAACGGGAACATCGACAATCCAAATGAGTTTCTACAGCAAAACTGGGGAGGAAACAGCAATGATTATTTCAGACAATATTAATCCAAAAGAATTCTGAATCGATGAAATCATTGGCTATTGTTATTCTCAATTGGAATGGAAAACATTTTCTAGAAAAATTTCTTCCTTCTGTCTGCGAATTTTCAGGCAATGCAAAAATCATCGTTGCAGACAATGCGTCAACAGATGATTCCGTAGATTACATCCGTAGGTATTTTCCAGGCATTCAACTCATTATCAATGAAAGCAATGGCGGTTTTGCTAAAGGATACAACGATGCGCTAAAACAAATTGACTCCGATTATTATTTACTCTTGAACAGTGACATTGAGGTGACTCCAAATTGGACCCTTCCCCTATTAAAGACAATGGAAAATCCAGCTGTGGCAGGCTGTCAACCAAAGGTCTTGTCGTACCAGGATAAAACAATGTTCGAACATGCAGGCGCTTCAGGCGGAATGTTAGATCGCAATTACTACCCTTTTTGTCGCGGAAGAATCTTTGACAAATTTGAACATGACGAAGGACAATACAATGACGAGGCCGATGTCTTTTGGGCAACAGGAGCCGCTTTATTGATCCGTGCCGAACTCTATCATCAAGTGGGCGGACTAGACGAAGCTTTCTTTGCACACATGGAAGAAATTGATTTGTGCTGGAGAATTAAAAAATTGGGGTATTCATTCAAAGTTGCGCCATCATCAACAATCTACCATGTTGGCGGGGGTACACTCCCCTATTTATCTCCGAAAAAAACTTACCTTAATTTTAGAAATAGCCTCTACATGTTGGTGAAAAATCACGATGGTTTGCTGTTTCCAAAATTAGTTCAGCGACTTAGCCTCGATGGCATCGCAGGAGTTCGTTTTATGCTCCGTGGGGAATGGAATCACCTTGCTAGCGTTTTCAATGCTCACATGGCACTTTACAAACATCTGCCTGTATTGATGAAACAACGAAAAGAAATCAAAAAGCAGTCGAAGAATTTCAATACCTCTGGACTTTACAAGGGCAGTATCCTATGGTCGAGGTATGTTCAGAAAGTCTCCAACTACAGTGACTTGGATCAACGGCGCTTTGACTCAAAATAATTGAGCGCCAAGCGATAGCCGTCCATTCCGAAACCAAAAACACATCCTACAGCAACAGGAGAAATCATTGAGTTATGACGAAATTCCTCACGGTTGGTAATGTTCGAAATGTGTACCTCAACGACTGGAATCCCAATAGCAGCGATACAATCCCGAAGAGCTATGCTCGTATGTGTATATCCACCCGCATTCAAAATGATCCCATCATGATCGGATGCTTGCAAGGCATTGATCAATTCCCCTTCAACATTCGACTGAAAATAAAAGATTTCGGCAGATGTAAGCGTTTTCAAGTGCTCCAAATACTCCTCAAACGATTGATTCCCGTATATTTGGGGTTCGCGTTTGCCCAGAAGATTCAAATTTGGGCCATTAACTAGTAGAATTCGCATATCATGTCCGTTTGGGAACGCTATATTAAGGATTTTGTTTCTTTTCTGAAAATAGAAAAGGGATTGGCCGACAACTCCATTTTTGCCTATCAGAATGATGTGAGTAAGTTGCGTGACTTTTCTGAAGCGCGAAACATTCTGCCTCAGAACATTCAATACGCGCATTTGCAAGAGTTTATTGCCGAATTGTACGACCTAGGACTCAGCGCAAGATCGCAAGCACGGATAATCAGTGGCGCCAAACAATTCTTCATGTTCATGCTTATTGAAGACATCATCAAGGATGACCCCAGTGAATTGTTAGAGATGCCAAAGCTAGGACGAAAACTACCTGAAGTCCTAACTATAGAGGAAATTGATCGCTTGATGCTTGCCGTTGATTTATCCAAAAATGAAGGCCACCGAAACCGTGCAATCATCGAAACACTTTACAGTTGCGGACTGCGTGTCAGCGAACTCGTTAACCTTCGCTTTTCAGACTTGTATTTTGAAGAAGGGTTTATTCGCGTGATTGGAAAAGGAAATAAGGAACGACTTGTACCTGTAAGCAAGAGCGTAGAAAAAGAAATTGGTATCTATAACGACCACATTCGTCGTCATCAAAACATTCAAGCAGGAAATGAAAACGTTGTGTTTTTGAACCGTCGTGGTGCCAAGTTAACCCGAGTGATGATCTTCACCATCATCAAAGACCTTTCAGCGGCCATCGGACTCACAAAATCAATTTCTCCGCATACCTTTCGGCATTCATTTGCGACTCACATGATTGAAGGAGGAGCCAATTTAAGGGCCGTACAAGAAATGTTGGGTCACGAATCCATTACAACGACCGAAATTTATACCCACTTAGATCAACGCTTCCTGCACGACGCTATCGTGTCATTTCACCCAAGAAATAAGCATTAATTTCCAGCCTGTTGGGATGTGATTCGTTTGTTCATCACCTGAAAAAATAGCGGCGGAACTAAAGAAAGCAGCATCATTCCTGGGTATCCCGTGGGCATCACCGGAGATTCATCATGATTTTCAAGCAATTGATATGGTCTGTCGGCCTTAAAATGGTGGTCGGAATGACGGCTTAATTCAAACAAAACCACTCTTCCAATGATGTGATTGGAATTCCATGAGTGAATGCGCTTTACACTTTCGTAGGTTCCATTTTCACGTTGCTTCCGCAAAAGACCATAATGCTCTATATAATTTACCGTTTCAAGCAAGAGAATCCCAAATACTGCAGCAGCGAAAAATCCGAGCATAGCAAAAAATCCAAAGACCAAATACATACTGAGCAATACTACTATTTGTGCAAGGGTGTAAGCTACCATTCGGTTTTGAAAGCTGAATTTCCCTTTCCCCATGATGGACATTCGTTGACATTCAATTTGCCAAGCCTGCGCATAACTTCCAAAGTGAGATCGAAACCAAAACACATAGATGGGTTCATTCTTACGCGCAGTTGCTGGATCGCTAGGTGTTGCCACATTGGTGTGGTGTCCGCGGTTGTGGTATGGAAGAAAATGATTTTCTAGTGAGGTCAGTAAGAGAATTTCGCCAAGAAACTGTTCGCCACGATTCAATCGATGTCCCAACTCATGACCTACATTGATTCCGATCACGCCACACATGATGCCCAATGCGATGGTTCTACCAATTAAATCTAGGGTCGAATCAAACTCGTCAAAAACCATCAGATAACAAATGACAAACCCCACTTGCAAGGGGACCATGGCATATATCAACACATCATAAAAAGGATCTTTTTGCACCAAAAGACGTTCATAATCAGTGAGATTCTCCACTGCTGGCGGAAATAAATGTTCGAGCATCGGCACGGCCACAAAAAAAACAAGCAAGGGTAAAAAGGTCAACCATCCTTGAAAAAGGAATGCCACACTTACTGTGATCGGCAACAGAAAAATCGTGAGGTACTTCAGTTTTCTTATTCCCATAAAGCAATAGTTTAGATCAATTTGCCATACAAATCATAATGATCTGCAGAAGTAATCAATACATTTGAAAAATCGCCAATGCGCACAAACCCATCCTCCTTTTTAATCAAAACCTCATTGTCTACTTCGGGAGAATCAAATTCTGTTCGACCGATGAAGAAATCTCCCTCAGCGCGATCGAATAGTACTTTCATTGTTTGACCAACACGCAATTGGTTCAATTCATAACTGATTCCCGACTGAAGCTCCATGATTTCATCGGCGCGTTTCTTTTTCATCTTCGCAGTAACATCATCTTTCAAGAGATAAGCATGCGTGTTCTCTTCATGAGAATAGGTGAAAATTCCCAAACGGTCAAAACGGCTGCTTTCTACGAACTCATACATTTCCTGAAAATCAGCTTTTGTCTCACCCGGATATCCCGCGATGAGCGTTGTGCGCAAAGAAATTCCGGGGACCTTGTCGCGAATCGTAGCAATCAATTCCTCCGTCTTTTCACGCGTAATGCCCCGACGCATCGACTGCAAGATTTTTGTTGAACCGTGCTGTAGAGGCATGTCGAGGTACTTGCACACATTTTCTCGTTCGTTCATCACATCGAGCACATCCATCGGGAAACCAGAAGGAAATGCATAATGAAGGCGAATCCATTCTATTCCTTCGACATCTGCCAAGCGATTGATCAACTCCGACAAAGCGCGTTTCTTATATAAATCGAGACCGTAGTAGGTTAAATCTTGAGCAATTAGCATCAATTCCTTCACCCCTTTTGCCGCCAAGCTTTTGGCCATCGTCACCAAATCTTCAATTGGAGTAGATACATGATTTCCGCGCATCAAAGGAATCGCACAAAACGAACATGGGCGGTCACAGCCTTCAGCAATTTTAAAATAAGCAAAATGATTTGGCGTAGTCAGTATGCGTTCTCCAACCAATTCATGTTTGTAATCTGCCTTCAATGTTTTTAGAAGTCGCGGTAAATCGCGTGTGCCGAAGTAGCCATCGACTTCAGGGATTTCTTTTTCCAAATCGTCCCTGTAACGCTCCGACAAACAGCCCGTCACATACACTTTGTCCACCAATCCTTCGGACTTTGCTTCGGCGTAGCGAATAATCGTATCAATGGATTCTTGTTTGGCGTTGTCAATGAAACCACAGGTGTTGATGATCACAATTTCGGCATCATCTTCCACTGATTCGTGCTCCACATCAAAGAGATTGGCCTTCAATTGAGCCATCAGCACCTCTGAATCAAATGTATTCTTCGAACAACCGAGTGTCACCACATTGACCTTGTTCTTCTTAAGGGTTTTGGTCTTCATGCTGTAAAATTAGCGATTCTTCGGTCAGAAAAGTGCGAAAACACACTTGAAAGATGGGTTTTATTGCTGCAAGCGCTTATCTTTGGGAAAGAAGTAACACCATGAAAAAAAATCTTGTTTACCCATTCACACTGTTGGCCATAATGCTTATATCGTGTAAAGCACCTAAAAATAGCATGAGCGAAAACACAATTGAGAAGTCAATACCAATCGCTGAAATTGGTGATATCTCCACTGAAAGTGCCGCATGTACGATTCTATCTGCTGAAATTAAGGGCACTTCAATTCAACTCGTTGTTTCTTACAGTGGTGGTTGCGCTGAACATAGTTTTCGCTTGATTGGAAGTCCTGTATTGACTAAATCCTTGCCACCTCAACGCGCGGTGAAACTCATTCACACCAACAATGACGACCAATGTAAAAAGATGATTACAGACACGCTTTTGTTTGATGTCACTCCTTTGGCGAACAATGGGTTAAAAGATAAAACAGTCGTATTAAACCTTGATGAGGTGATTACATTGAAACCCT
>CAMBMC010000019.1 GCA_945868555.1 Chitinophaga pinensis
CGCCATCTTCGGTTGGCAAGTATTTGTCCACTTCGGGCAATTCAATCGGTAAAAATTGATCGTCGACCAAGTGAGGAAGTTCATTTTCGTAGTACACTGGGAAAGGTTCTCCCCAGTAGCGTTGGCGAGAGAATACGGCATCGCGCAGGCGGAAATTCACTCGGCCGAAACCAATGCCCCGTGCTTCAATTTCTTCAATCGCCTTTTTGATTGCTGCCTTTGCGGGCAGTCCATTGAGGAATTCGGAATGTGCAATGAGCGCATCTTTTTCGGTGTAGGCCTCTGTTGAAATATCGACGTTATCGAAAATATTGATGATCTCTAGGTTAAAATGTTTTGCGAAATCGTAGTCGCGCTGATCGCCACACGGAACGGCCATTACGGCACCTGTCCCATAAGAAGCCAAGACATAATCTCCGATCCAGATTTGCACTGGCGAACCGTTGAAGGGATGGATGGCATAGGCCCCCGTGAATTGACCTGAGATATTTTTAACGTTCGACTGGCGATCGCGTTCAGTTTTGAGGGATGAAATCTTTTTGTAGTGATCGATACCCTCTTTGAATTCGGCTGTGGTGATCTGATCGACCAATGGATGTTCGGGTGCGAGCACCATGAATGAAACCCCGTAGATCGTGTCGGGACGTGTGGTAAACACTTCAATTTCTTCGTCGTGATCTTGCACCTTGAAGCGCACAGCGGCCCCTTCAGAGCGACCGATCCAATTGCGCTGCATGTCTTTGATGGAATCCGTCCAATCGACGGTATCCAACCCGGTGAGTAAGCGATCGGCGTAGGCCTTGATGCGCATGGACCACTGGCGCATGAGTTTTTGTTCAACAGGATGACCTCCACGCTCTGAAACCCCGTTTACCACCTCATCATTGGCTAGTACGGTACCCATGGCGGGACACCAATTTACCCAGCTGTCCGCCAAAAATGCCAAGCGGTATGCTTGAAGGATTTCTTCCTGTTCTTGAGCGTTAAAAGCCTTCCATTCGGCTGCTGAAAAGTGTGTTTCGCAATCTGAGCAAGCAGATACACCAGCATTACCAGAAGTTTCAAAGGTTTGAATGAGCTTACTGATGCGTTCTGCTTTTTTCGATGTGTTGTCGTAGTAGCAATCGAATAGCTGTTTAAAAATCCACTGCGTCCACTTGTAATAATCGGGCGATGAGGTGCGCACCTCGCGGCTCCAGTCGTAGCAGAAGCCCAGTTTATCGAGCTGATCACGGTAGCGAGCGATATTTTGTTCGGTTGTTATGGCGGGATGTTGTCCAGTTTGAATGGCGTATTGTTCAGCAGGCAATCCGAAAGAGTCGTAACCCATTGGATGCAGGACATTGTAGCCACTGAGGCGCTTGTATCTAGCATAGATGTCGGAGGCGATATACCCGAGTGGGTGTCCAACGTGCAGACCAGCACCAGATGGGTAAGGGAACATGTCGAGCACATAGAATTTCGGGCGACTTGGGTCTTCCGTCACGCGGTATGTTTCGTGTGCTGCCCAAAAACTTCTCCACTTCGCTTCTATTTCTCTAAAATTGTATTCCATGCTTCCTAAATTGCTGACAAAGCTTCAAAGATACAGATTGGAACGCGAATTCAGCCGTTCGCAAGGTGTCAAATTACATGAAAACACCTATTTTCGCCTTACGATGCGTGCACGATTCACACCTATTTTAATTCTCCTCTTTAGTTTCATCCAGTTCTTGGGTGTTGCACAAAGCACGTCAGCAGAACGTAGCCTTCGTCTAGCCGTTCGGAATGAGAAGAATGGAGACGCAAAATTTTTGAAAATCATTGAGTTAGGGAAATACTACAAGACATATAACTTGAAGCGCGCCGACTCCATCCGCGGGGTATTGACTTCCCGCAGCAGCAAGATGAAGGAAACATTTCGCATTCGCGCACTTCTTTTTTCAGCTGAGGTCAATGAGCTTCGTGGCAATCAGGATGCGTATTACCGCGATGTATTGGCGTGTTTGCCCTACTTGAGCAAAGAACAACCTGTCGATATTGGGTTTATGATCAACCGACAGCTGGGGTATTACTATTGTTCCACTTTAAATTTCAAAAAAGCAGATCAGTACTTGCGGGCAGCTGAAACGATTGTTCGATCGGCGAGAAAGTATGGAGATGTGGCCATCACGGACACCTATTTGGCCTTAAATTTCATGTATCAAAACCAAAAAGATTCAGCGATTTTTTATACCAATAAGGCCATTCAGTTTGCACGTAGAACCACAGACAAGCAGGCCTTAACCATGTGCTTCAATACACAAGCACGCATTTACGATTACTTTGGGCAAGTGGAATTGAGTGTGGCCAAGAATATCAATGCCTTGCAGCTCGCCACCGAGATGAACAACACGTACATGTTGGCAAAAATCAACTTAGAGATTGGGCATTCGCAGCGGATGATTCTTGACCTTGACAAGGCAGAAACCTCCTTTAAGTTGTCCTACGACTTTGCAGAATCTATTGTTGACCGTCGCCAAATGGGTTTGGCCCTATCCAACTTGGGGACGGTTTATTTCGACCGCAGAGACTATGCAAAAGCCATCAAAACTACCGAAACAGCGATAGCGATCTTATCCGATTTGCAAGATTTAAACGGACTCGGTGAAGCGCACGACAATTTGGGGGTCATTCACCGCGAACGAAAAGAATACACCTCGGCAGCAACCAACTTCAACAAGGCCTTGGTGTACTATGAATCTGCAGGAAATAAAGAAAAGATTGCGGGAGTTTATCACAACGTAGGTACTGTTTTTCAAAAACAGAAGAAGTACAAAAATGCCTTGATTTATTTGGAGCGATCCATTGCAATCCGCGAGCAATTTGGTTCAAAAAACCAGATTTATCATACCTATCGTATTCTTTCCGATGTGTATGGCGATGTGGGCAGAACACAAGAGGCTATGCGTTACTTGCGGCGTTATGTCAACTATGTGGACAGCAATTCCACCCTTCAGGCAGCGACAAAAATTGCAGAATTGAGCGAGCAGTACCGCATGGAGCAGCGTGAACGTTTGATTTTGTCCCAGCGCGACTCCTTAGAAAAGCAGCAGCAAGAACGCACTTTGACGGCAACGAAACTAGAGAATAGTCAGTTGAGAAACAATTTCCAGACTTACATCATCATTGGGTTCGTCATCATCATCACCTTGGCGGGAATCATTGGTTTTTACCAGTGGAATCAAACGAAAATCAAGCAGCAGCAGCGAGAGGCGGAGATGTCACAAACGCTTTTACGCACCCAAATGAATCCTCACTTCATTTTCAATGCCATGTCGGTGATTCAGAGTTACATCTATGAAAATGACCAGGGGAATTCCACCAAATTCCTGGTTAACTTTTCCCGACTTATGCGTTTGATTCTTGAAAATTCTCCAAAAGAGTTTATCCCGATTGAGACCGAGGTAGAAATTCTCCAAAAGTACCTTGAAACACAAAAATTACGTTTCGAGGACCGTTTTGAATTTGACATTGTCGTTTCACCAGAGATCTTGACCGAGCACGCCATGATTCCTCCAATGATAACCCAGCCTTTCATTGAAAATGCCATTGAACACGGGCAGTTGCACACCATCGAAGGTGGATTTATACACGTAAACATCGACAAGCAAAATGACATGCTGCAGATCACCATTGAAGACAATGGGATTGGTCGAAAAGGGTCAGAAGAGAACAAAAAAAGTTCGACACACCGGAGCATGGCGATGCAGATTACAAGCGATCGAATTGACAATTTGAACAAGAAATATAAGACCGACGGAATCCTTATTGTAGAAGATTTTAATAAAAACTTGGAAACCGGCACAAAAGTTTTAATTTCGTTACCATACAAGGAGGAAACACCTTTAACTACTTCGCTATGATAAAGGCACTTATCATTGATGACGAGAATCGGACACGTGATCTGATTTCAAAAATGATCAATTCATTTGACCTTGGAATTGAGGCCATTCCTGCAGGAGAAAATGTCCAGTCGGGCATTAAAGCCATTCTCGATCACAAACCAGACATTGTTTTTCTTGATATCCAAATGCCAGATGGAACTGGTTTTGATGTGTTAAAAGCCATCCCTGAAAAGACCTTCGAGGTTATATTCATCACCGCGCACGAAGAGTTTGCCATCAAGGCGATTAAATTCAGTGCCTTGGATTACCTTCTCAAGCCTGTTGATCCAAGTGAGTTGCAAGCTGCTGTTGAGAAAGCGATTAAAGCCATCCACGAAAAAAAGGAAGACTCACAATTTGAAGCTTTACAGCAAAACATTCAACCCAACCAGAAGCGACGATTGGTATTGAAAACGCAAGAAAGTGTTTTTGTGATTGACTTGGATGAAATCATTCGTTGTGAAGCCGACCGCAATTATACCTCCTTCTTTTTAACGGGTGGAAAGAAAATCTTGGTTTCCAAAACTTTGAAAGAATATGAAACGATGCTGACTGGACACAACTTTCTTCGTGTACAACAGTCACATTTGATCAATCTGGATTTTGTGGATCGCTATGACAAAGGAAACGGCGGTTCAGTAGTGATGAAAGATGGGTCTGAGGTTCCTCTTTCACCTGCCAAAAGAGACATTTTCTTCGAAATTCTTGAGAAATTATAAGTCGATTGTCATTCAAAACTGCCTTTTGCTCATTTCATTACGCTCAATGTTCATTTGTTTAGAGTGAGTTAAAAATCTATCTTAAGTTTAATCTGGAAATAAGAGAGAGTTCGAATAACTTCTTTGGGTTTTCAGAAGAACGGAGCGCTGCTTGGAGAGGCAGTTGTCATTTTCTGGTTTGATAAAGAGTAAACAATTCTTTTTTCCTACTTCTGAGATAAAGCTTTGAGAAGTTATTCGAATAATTTTTTTGGTTTTGCATGTTGATTTTGGTTTTACTACTTCCAAAATCGTTGGAACACATTAACTTACTACTAACAAAAAGAAAAGGATGAACCATTGGTTGATCCTTTTTTTTGTGGAGTTATTTGAGCCAGAAAAGGCCATATATCAGAGTGAGAATGAGAGCGAAGGAAACAAAGGTTGGGTCAATAATGGATCTCATACACAACCGGACGCGACGGTGCAGCATCATTTTCAAAAGGTGCCAACTGCATTTCCAATATATACACTCCGTCAGCAACTGTGTCGGGAACGAAAATCAATTCGGTAATGGTGCGAACATGGTCGGGGGCATCTGGTACAGACCAATACGCATGGTGAAAGGCGAGTGCTCCGCCATCCAACTCGCGATCAACGGAAGGCTGGTCGATCAACAAATGACGGATTCCCAAGGCATTGATTTTTTCGATGCATCTTACATCCAAATAAGCGGGATTTGAATCGGAGTAATTCATGTGCAATTTGCTCTCCGTGTTCGGAAGTGTGCGAATGACCAGTGCTTCAATGTCGGCATGCCAAACAATCTCATCAAAATGGTCAGGAAAAATGACATGATCAATTTTCCCATCTGGCGCCACGATTTCTCGCGGAGAAATGGTGACAATTTGTGCCAAGGAGAAAAAATCGCGGACTACGCCATTGACCGAAAACACCTCATCAGTGATGTGACCCAAGCATTCTGTATGCGTCATGTGGCCATGCGGATTGAACGAAATATCTCTGAAATTTACACTTCCTCCTTCTTGGATCGATCCTACCCATCCATTGGCACGAACTGGCTCCATCGTTGGCGCATCTACATACCAAGCACGCACATTTTCAATCCCATTTTTTAAGGAGATCGATAAATCAATGGGTGATTTTGTGTCAATAAAGCGGCCTGAATCGAGATATAATCGCATGTTTTTTTTTTCGAAGATACTGCAATGTGCAGGATACACGCGGCGCCTTCGAAAAAAAAATCAGTTAAATATATCTACCATGGTATATTTTTATACTTTTACAAAAAAAAGATTTATGAAAGCAATTAATGTATTCGCAGGATTGTCATTGGTATTGGCGATGGCTTCATGCGGTGGAACAGAGGAGAATGCGGAAAAAGTAACCTTTAAGTTGGATGCAAAAGCATCAACATTGGGTTGGAAAGGAAGCAAATCTGCAGAGTATTTTCATACGGGTATCGTGAAAATTACAAAAGGTACGATTGACATGGAAGGTGAAGAGATCGTCGGTGGATCATTCAAGCTTGACATGAACACGATTGAATGTATGGATGAAATGTTGCCAGATGATAAGAAAGCAATGTTAAATGGACACTTGAAGGATACATCCTTCTTCTTTATTGCAGAGAATCCCGAAATTACAGTAACTGTAGCTGATTACAAAGACGGGAAATTGAATGTTATCATCAATGTTTTGGGTCTTGAAATCAAGCAGGCGATTCCAGTAAAAGTGACAGCAACTGAGAAAGACGTTCGTATCAAAGGAGAATTTGGTGTAGATGTTTCGGCCTTGAAAATGGTGGGAATGCAACCAGATCCAGCTTCTGGAGAAAAAATCAATTCAGTGATTGACTTCCAATTGGATGTTCTTCTGAAAAAATAATTCAGACCACACGATAAAGGGAGGATGGGCTAAGCTCATCCTTTTTTTTTCTACTTTCGGACAATGGAATACAAGGCAGTAATTTTCGATTTGGGGGGTGTAATCATTCACATCGATTACGCCGCTACAAGACATGCTTTTGAAAGTCTTGGCTACAGTGATTTCCAAACTTTCTATTCGCAAGCGCAGCAAAGTGGATTGTTCGATGAATTAGAAACGGGCAAAATCTCAGGGCAACGATTTGTCAATGAGTTATTGCCTCATTTAAACGTTGGCACTTCGCCAAATAAAGTCATTGCTGCATGGAATGCCATGATAGGAACAGTGCCCAAGGAACGGATTGAGTTGCTTCAAAAAGTCCGTGAAAAATATCCTGTTTACTTGCTAAGCAATACAAACGAACTTCATTTGCATGCGGTATTGCGTTCATGGAATGCCACCAGCAATCAACCAATGAGTGCATTTTTCGATGGCATCTACCTTTCCCATGAAATCGGCATGCGAAAACCGAACGCTGAAATCTTCAAATTTGTTTGCCGTGAAAATGATTTAAATCCTACCGAGACTTTGTTTATAGATGATTCAATACAACACATTGAAGGAGCGCGATTGGCTGGATTACAAGCCTTTCATTTGACCGAATTCGAAGTCTTAGATCAGTTTTTCTCTTGACAGAGTTCGATGAGCACCCCTTCTGTTGAACTTGGGTGTAAAAAGGCGATGCGTTTGTTGTCGGCACCATCTTTTGGTGATTGATGGATCAATTGAAATCCTTCAGACGTCAAACGAGCAAGCTCAGCATCGAGATCGTCCACTTCAAAAGCAATGTGATGTATTCCTCTTCCCTTCTTCTCCAAGAATCGGGCAATGGGAGACTCTGGATTTGTCGCTTCGAGCAATTCAATTTTCGATTCGCCAATCATCAAAAAGGCGGTTTTCACCCCTTCAGACTGTACCTCCTCCGTTTTATAGCACGGTGATCCCAATAAGGTTTCAAACGTTTTAACCGTTTCATCAATGCTACTTACAGCAATACCGAGGTGTTCGATTTTCTTCAGCATAATTATCAGTTCTTGATGAACTTTTCATTGACATTGTCAAAGTTGATGTAATAGGCACCAGGAATCAGGTTTTGGCAATTTACCGAAGCGCCCACACCTTTTTTGACGATGTTTCCATAGGCATCAAAAATCTCAAAGCGCGTCTCGGAAGGTTTCCCATTTGAAGAAAAGTAAATCATTTCCTTCACTTTAGCAGGGCTTTTTACCACTTGCGTCAGATTCGATTGAAAGGTGACTTGCTTCGATTCCCGTTTCGAGCCCGAATGATCAACCTGCACAACACGAATTGTATTTTTTCCAGAATGCGGTGACACCAAAAATTCATAGGCATTGGTTCCACTTGAACCTTTGCCATCGACTTCACCTATCGACACCCATTTGTCCCAGCGGTACTGTTCAATTTGAAACGGCAGCTTCCCTTGTTCACCTGTAGTTTTCCATGTTAATTTTCCGGTGGAGCTCACATTGATTGCAGTGACGACAAATGTACTTCGGGGCAGAAGCACTTCGGGATTCAAAATTTTTGGTGTGCAGCCATCGTTGTGATCGATTACGATAAAAACAGGTTCACCGATGGCAATATTAAAATTCGCAAAATCAATTTCAAAGGCCCCCATGTTCGTTCCGCCGGGCATGACATCACCATTCACCGTCACTTTTGTTGCGCAATACCCAAAGCCATCGTCCGACATTGGATTTTGAATGTACAAATTCTTCCCTTGGTAGGTACCTTCGACAGAAAGCGTTGCCCCATGGAGGGAATTTACGGCGAAAAGTAAAAAGACGACTAGCAACTGTTTCATGTACGAAAAGGCAAAATAAACAACTGTTCCAAAGAGTGCGAATGTAAGTTCATTTTTCCGTTTTCCCAAATTTACTGTGGGCTGTATCAAGAAGGACATCAATCCAAACAAAAGCAGTTATCAAAAATCGCTTTTTCAAAAGTTATCTAGCGAAAGGTGCCATTTGCATCAAATAAAATGTACTATTGCTGAACGGAATACTATTACAATTTAGAGAGAAGCAAGAAAAACTGTAGACCTCTCGGAAAACTGAACTAAACTAACGCTACATGAAAACAATCTGTACCCTGCTTTTTTTGCTAGGAATTTCTGCCGTTACATTTGCCCAGCCCACACAAACCGTTCGCGGTAGAGTCCTGGATAGTGAAACGAATTTCCCTTTAATTGGTGCTAAAGTGGAAGTACTCTCTGTGGATTCGCTGATGCTGAGTCGAGGATTGACCAACATTGATGGTGAATTCACCCTGTTGAAAGTTCCAGTTGGGAAACACCAAGTGCGTATTTCCATGATGACCTATGATACCAAAACTCAAACGATAGAGGTGAATTCCGGTAAAGAAGTCGTGTTGAACATTTTGCTTTCAGAGAGCTTTCAAGAACAAGCAGAAGTGACCGTTGTTGGACGCAAGAAAGGAGAGGTCATCAATGAGTTGGCTTTAATTTCTGCACAGCAATTCAGCGTAGAAGAAACCAACCGCTACCCTGGTTCTCGAATGGATCCGGCGCGTATGGCATCCAACTTTGCTGGGGTTCAAGGTGCAGATGACAGTAGAAATGATATCGTTGTTCGCGGAAACTCGCCGCTTGGTGTCATTTACCGTGTCGAAGGCATCGACATTCCAAACCCTTCACACTTCGCGATTGCAGGAAGTACCGGGGGTCCCGTGTCTATTTTGAACAACAAGATTCTTGGCAACTCAGATTTCTTCATGAGTGCCTTTCCTGCCGAATACGGAAACAGTACATCGGGCGTATTTGACTTAAAGCTGCGCAGCGGAAATGATTCGCGCACTGAGTTCACGGGTCAGTTTGGTTTCTTGGGAACCGAACTTGTCGCTGAGGGACCTTTGAGCAAAAAGAGCCGTGCAAGTTTCTTGGTGATGGGCCGCTATTCTACGCTTTCTTTATTTCAAACACTTGGAATCCAGATCGGGACCGACGCCATTCCTGTATATGGTGATGGCGCCTTCAAATTCAACTTTCCCCTAAAATCAGGCGGACACCTTTCCTTGTGGGGAATGGGTGGAAAGAGCAAAATCGCCATCAAAATCTCTGAACAAACAGCCTATTCATCGGAGTTCTATGGCGAGGGTGACCGCGACCAGTATTTTGGTACAAGCATGTATGTTTCGGGAGTGACCTATAAAAAGCCCATCAACGAAAAGACCTTCCTACAATCCACAATTGCCGTTTCTCTTGAAGACCAAATCACAAATCACAACTACTTGCAACGTAGCCTTAATGTTAACGGTGGCGATACGACCATTCAGGTCGACACCCTGTATCCGCTTTTGGGCTATACATTCAAGATTGGGAAGTTGTCAGGTTACACATCCATTACGCATAAATTCAATAAAAAGCACCTCATCAAAGCGGGGATTAACTTTGATCTTCTTTCAATGAATCAAATCGATTCTGTGTTGACTGACATCAATGTTCCTGATGGTTTTAAACTGCGTTGGAACTACCAAGGAAAATCTATTTTAGTTCAACCTTTCGTTCAATGGAAATGGCGCATCAATGAAAACATGGACTTCACAGCAGGACTTCACGCACAGTATTTCAGCTTGAGCAATAGCATCAGTCCTGTAGAACCTCGTATGGGTTGGAAATACCGCATGAATGGTGGTCAATCGATCTTTGCTGGCGCGGGGATGCACAGCCAATCGCAGCCCTACTACATGTACACGATGTTCGATCCACAAAATCCAGGAACTCTCCACAACAAATCAATGGATTTTACGAGAAGTCTTCACACAGGAATTGGCTATGAAAAAGTCTTCAACAAAGGATTTAGTGTGCGCACTGAGGCCTATTACCAAAACTTGTACAACATCCCGGTAACGGTGAATCCATCGTCCTTCTCGATGATCAATGTGGGAAGTGGATTCTCTCGATTCTTCCCTGATTCGCTTCAAAACACAGGAACAGGATACAACTACGGACTTGAGTTGACGGTTCAGAAATACTTCGACAAATCGTTCTTCTTCCTTTTCTCTGGAACCGTGTATGATTCACGCTACAAAGGCAGCGACGGGATCTTGAGAAACACCTCGTACAATGGAACCTATGTGGTGAACTTGTTGGTCGGAAAAGAATTTAAGATTGGAAGCAAACATACCATCGGGATTGGCACGAAGATTACGCGTGCAGGAGGTAAGCGCTATGGTGCAGTTGACATTGCAAAAACAGATGCATTGAAGGAGATTATATTCAAAGATTCCGCATTCAACGACCTTCAATTCGCCGACTACTTCCGCATCGACTTCAAAATCAGCTGGCGTTTGAACACAGCAAAAATGACACATGAAATTGGCCTCGATTTGGTGAACATTTTGAACACGAAAAACTTGTTGAGTTTGGCCTATGCGCCATCGCTTGATCCGAATGTCATCAACTCACCGAACTACCAGCCGATTGCTCAGAAGTCGCAACTTGGATTCTTGCCGATCTTCTATTACAAGATTGACTTTAGGATTGGGAAGAAGGAGTAATTAGAAGTGTGGGCAGGTATTGCACTTCTTTTCCTTTGGCTTCACATAAAACATGAAACCTAGAGCTGTATCGAACTGCAAATACCCATATCGTTGGTGAGCGTAAGCTGAATCATCGTCTGGACGGGTTTTCACGTGTATCTGGTTCATGTATCCTCCGCTCACTCCTGTGCGCAGGAAGAGGTGGTCCCAGAACTCAAAGCGAAGTGAGGCATGACCAGACAGCGCATAACCTGATAAGGAAATGGTAACCATGTCTTTTTGTCCAGCAAAGTTGAAATCATTGTAAGACAGAATGGCTCCTGCTCCAATGCCCGCGTTCGAACTTAAGGTAAATATACCAGCTTTGAAAAGCCGGTCTGTGCGGGTCAATTCAACGCGGATGTAATTTAAACCGTTCGAATTTTCGTAATGGAAGGTATTTCTATCGGTGGTTACAGGAGTGTTGTCAAAAGTCCCTGAACCGAACGTGACATTATCCACTCCTGGATCAATGGTTCCGCTCAACAGCACATTGTTCTGGTCTTGAAAAATGTACTTCATGTGATCGTATCCCAACGAAATGGCATAATGGTCCTTGAAGTAATAGCCGAAGCGCGCATTGAATTGAGGAACAGTCAACGTCGTGGGATTAATGTATTGCTTAAATTGAGTTGAAGGGTTGTCTTTTGCCACACTTCCGTCCAAATGAAAATCGTATCCCTGCCCAATGAAATAAAGGTCACTCTTGGTATAAAAAGCGCGATTGTATCCCCAGTATCCAAAGAAATTACCTTTTTCAAAAGAATAGGGTTTGCGATTACTTTGAGCTTTCAGTCCTAGTGGCAGAATGATGCTGAGAAGAAGTATGGAAATAATGCGTGCCATAATTGTTCGATTTTAACGAGTGATCATCTTTACCCACTCCTCTTGTTCCATAATTTTTTCAAGTCGGTAGTGGACTTTTTTATCGCTTGAGTACCATTCCACCAGGCCGATTCCTTTTGCGAAGTAAGCCATTGCTTTTCCTTCGAGTACAGTCTCTTTTTTGGTGAATGGATTGAAATTAGTCATTCTGATGTTGTCTGCAAATGCAACGACCTCAGTTGTCTTATTCATTACTTTGCGTTTGCTTTCCTTCATCACCGTTCGGCGAATTTCCTGAAGGATCATTGTTGAATCCAGGAATCCTTGAAAACGCGTTGCGAAATACGCTTCGTCGTCTTTGTCCATTGGAATGACTTTCGTTCGGAACACATCTGCCTTGGTTTTTTCACCATTTCGGTTGACCACCATGTGATCCATGATGTCTAAGGAGTCGACGTTGTAGTTCAGGGCCTCAAGGATTCTGCCATCGCCTGAATAGCGTTCAACAATGACGTGTTTACCTTCACTGTCTTGAATGGCATAGACACGGTGAAATTGCTCGATCAGACCATTCTCCACGTCGCGGTATTGGTATACTTTCGGAATGCTATCCACAGGATAGAAATAGTCAAAATACGCGTTTGAAGAGCTTGATTCTGGGGCATCGTTGCAGGCTGTCAACAGACAAATAATCAATGCCAAACTGCCCAATACATTCTTCATCATGACATTTTTAAAAATGAGACTTCTTTTTCTGATAGGTGACGATACATCCCTCGTGGAAGATCTTTTTTGTTTAACCCAGCAAATTGCACACGGTCAAGTTTAACAACTTCATAGTTTAAAGCCTCAAACATTCTACGAACGATGCGGTTTTTCCCTGAGTGTAGTTCAACTCCAACCTCGCGGCTATTGCCATCCTTCACAAATTCAGCGGCATCAAAATTCGTGCGTCCATCTTCCAAATCTATACCTTTCAGCAACTGCTGAAGGTGTTCACGGCTTACAGCTTTACTCAGTTCAACATGGTAAATTTTCAAGGCTTTGTGTTTGGGGTGTGTCAACTTCTTCGCCATATCTCCATCATTGGTAAACAGCAAAAGTCCTGTGGTGTCGCGGTCGAGTCGTCCAACAGGGTACACGCGTTCACGACATGCTTTTCGCACCAAACCCATCACCGTTTTCCGCCCAAGGGGATCGTCCATGGTGGTAATGAAACCTTTCGGTTTATTAAGTAGCACATAGCGCTTTGTCTCGGCATTGATTGTTTCACCATCATAGCGCACCACATCATCTGGTTTAATTTTGTAGCCAAGTTCGGTAATGATTTCTCCGTTGATGGATACCACGCCTGTTTGAATGAGGACATCTGCTTCGCGTCGGGAACAAATACCGGCATTTGAGAGGTATTTATTTAGGCGGATTGCATCTTCATTGAAGGTTGGCAATGGATCGCCCTTTTTCACTTTTTCTTTAAAGTCGATGTATTTCCGTTTGTCACGGGCAGAAACTTCTTTTTCGGTTGTTGGGGCACTTGATTTTTTAGCTGGAGCGTCTTTTACAGGCCGTGTTGGCTTTGCGCTTTTTGCACTTGCAGCAGATTTTCCTTTGGCACTTGCCGCAGGGGCTCCTTTTTTCGGAGCAGCGGGGAATGGTTTACGGGATTTCCCTGAAACCGGTTTTCTTGTGTTCATCACGAGCAGAATTAGGGTACAAAGATAGGCGAAAAAAGTGCAGGGTCAAGATATGGGGTAAAATGCATCTTCAATGTGCTCAATATCAGTTCTAAATGAATTGTGAACGATGGATACAACATCGAATCTTGTCTCCTCCTCACAGTCATTTCTTGTGAGGTAATCGTGTGCCACACGAATGATTTGTTTTTGCTTTGTCCGAGTAACTGCGCGCCATGGCTCACCGATTTCGCTTGTGACGCGTGTTTTTACTTCGACAACGATGATTTTTCCATCAAAAGTGGCGATAATATCCACCTCCCATTTCATGTATTTTACATTCTGCGCGATGATTTTGTAGCCTTTATTTTTGAGATAGGTAACGGCGAGCGACTCTCCGAAGACGCCCAATTCTTGGTGGTTCATGATTGCTGTTTTTCTTACTAGAAGTTAGCAAAATAAACCGAATGAGCCTAGCTGTGGATGTCAATTATTGTTTAAAATACTTCTATTTCGGGACCTGAATTACTTTTTCTTTTTTACCGCAGAGGCACAGAGAAAAAAATGAACTATTACTTAGAAATGCTTTCATAAACGGAATCCAAAACCTCCGTGTCTATGTGGTGAATAATACACTCAAGAATGTTTCCCTCTTCATGGCATTTGATGTCAATAGCTTTTGCATCACTACTTTCAAATTCAACCAAATCACCCGCTACTATTCCATGACCATTCACCTCAAAAACTCCGTCGTTGAGAAAAATAAAATGCCATGATTTGTGTGCTTGGAGGGTGTTTACTTCTCCCGACGAGAGGTGATGATGTCTGACCCTTGCAGATGTTTGCTTATTGAAAATAACATTAAAGTCCTGCACCTTGCCTTTGCTCCGCGTGCTCCAGGAACCATCAAATTGATCTTGTTCAAAGGGTTCCAATTCCTTGGTATATCTTCCTTCATGGACTAAGGATAGCTTTCCCTTCAATGGCAGAAGAATTCGGGTTAAACCAGAGAAGTCTGAGAAGGTTGTCTCCTCCGCTTCCACTGTTGCCGTGCTGATTCGAAAAATAAAATCTCGGGTTTGAAAATTTCCGTCGGGAGGGTAAACATACAGCTCGGTACTCGTGCCGTTTGCCCATGAAACTGTTTTTGATGGATCGAAAGAATAAATCTGCATGAGTTCGGGAATAATCAGAGATTGAAGATACTTTTTTTCTTGATTCATAAAATCAAAAGGCCTTTTTTGAACCGATGCTAAACGGAGTTGTAATCTCCCAGCGATGAAAATTTATGTTTTATTTATTGGACTTCTCGTTTCCAACATGTGCCGGGGTCAAGTGCAAATTTTGTTGTTGGGAAACACCAAACAACTGTGTTTTTCGGATACCAGCAAGCAATTCATTTCCAGAGATAAACTACCGCCAATACTTCATGAATACCTCGCCATCATGGTTTTTTCTTCGGCCCATTCGCGACTTTCTCCGAACGAAATCGACCAAATTATTAAGTTTGTCAGCGACGGAGGGGCACTCTATATCGGCAGTGAAAACTGGCCTTTGCAAGCGGAGGGCAATGCTTTGACTGAGCGGATATATAGCAAATCTGTATGGGCAGTATCCGAAACTACAAAAAAAGAAATCAGCAACATTGGGATATTCCGTGACATAGAAAATTTCCCTCCTGGTTCCACGCCTGTTGTCTTTCCCCTTGATTTTCAACTACATGTTGAAGTGTGGTACAATGATGAGCCCTTGATCCTCTCCGGAAAATTGGGCATTGGGAAAATTCTAATCGACGGCGGATACTCACGATTTTACTGCAACTCCCTTGGGGAATTCGAAAAAGAAGTCTTGGCTGTTGTTTTGGATTTCTTTGATGGACACTAAATCTCACCCATCAATTCGAGTGTTTCTTTGGCTGCTGCTTGTTCGGCCATTTTTTTTGTTGTCCCAATCCCACGACCATATTTCGTTTCATTGATGCGCACAACAATGGTGTAACGCCAATTTCCTTCAATGTTTTCTTCTGACACGACATCAAAGTCAAGCTTCAAGCGCTTTTTCTGGATCCAAATAAAGAGTTTTGACTTGAAATCAATTTCCTCTTCCAAGATTCGATTCAAATCCACATAGCGACGGAACACATGATGTTCGATACTCTTTTTTACTGCGACATATCCTCCATCCAGATAAATTGCGCCCATGATTGCTTCGAATGCATTTCCCTCGATGGTTGCAAGGTTGATTGTTCGGCCTTTGTGATATCGAATGACAGATCTCAATTCCATAAGTTCACCGATTTCACCCAGTGTTTTTCGGCTCACGACTTTAGATTTGATTTTTGTTAAGTATCCCTCATCTTCCGACGGAAAGCGTTGAAACAAATAATCAGCAATCACAGCATCAAGAATCGCATCACCTAAAAATTCGAGGCGCTCGTTAGACACATCGCTATCGGAATTAGACAATGAGCGGTGTGTCAACGCTTGTTCAAAATGAGCTAGGTTAGTTGGATGATATCCAAAGCGAGTAAGAATGAACCGAATAAGTTCAAGATCTTCGCTGTTGCGTTTTTTACGAAAAAAAGGGAACTTCAAGGTACTAACCTACGAATTTCTTCACGATTACACTCGTGTTATGTCCGCCAAAACCAAAAGTGTTAGATAGCGCCACATTGACTACTCGTTTTTGTGACGTGTTGAATGTGAAGTTTAAGCGATTATCCAATTCAGGATCATCGGTGAAGTGGTTGATTGTTGGCGGGATGATGTCGTGTTTCACGGCAAGCACACATGCGATTGCTTCGATTGCACCTGCAGCACCAAGAAGGTGGCCGGTCATCGATTTTGTTGCACTAATATTCAACTTGTAGGCATGATCACCGAAAACATTTTGAATGGCTTTCACTTCAGCGATATCTCCAAGAGGCGTAGATGTGCCATGCACATTCACATAATCGACTGCTGAAGGTTCAATTTCGGCATCTTCTAAGGCAGCAATCATTGTATTTCGGGCGCCGATTCCTTCTGGATGTGGCGCTGTTATGTGGTAGGCATCACCGGACATTCCTCCACCGATCACTTCCGCATAAATTTTTGCACCACGACGAATGGCATGCTCATATTCCTCGAGTATAAGAGCTCCAGAACCTTCACCTAGAACGAATCCGTCTCGATCCAAATCAAATGGTCGAGAAGCAGTTTCAGGCGATTCATTTCGCGTTGATAAGGCCCTCAATGCATTGAATCCACCCATACCCATTTCATTTACACACGATTCAGAACCACCTGTAACGATGGCATCTGCTTTTCCGAGGCGAATGAGATTAAAGGCATCAATGATTGCATTTGTTGATGACGCACAAGCAGAAACAGTGACATAATTTGGTCCGCGAAGACCATATTTAATGGAAATGTGTCCGGCTGCGATGTCCGCAATCATTTTAGGAATAAAGAACGGATTGAAACGCGGAGTACCGTCACCGGCGAAGAAATTTTGCGCTTCGTCCTGAAATGTTTTGAGTCCACCAATTCCTGATCCCCAGATTACTCCGATACGATCATGGTTGGCGTTTGACTCCATCAATCCAGAATCCGCCATGGCTTCAGAGGCTGAAACCATGGCAAATTGTGAAAATTGATCTAATTTCCTTGCTTCTTTTTTATCCATAAAGTCTTCAATATTGAAGTTCTTTACTTCGCAAGCAAACTGTGTTTTGAACAATGCGGCGTCAAATTGCTTTATAGGCGCTGCACCACTTTTTCCACTAAGCAAGGCTTCCCAATATTCATTGAGGGTATTGCCAATGGGCGTTAAAGCGCCAAGACCTGTTACGACAACTCGTTTTAATTCCATGTGGAACCTAATTGTTCAATAAAATGTGCTAGTAATTAGTTAGCGTGCTCTTCGATGTAAGAG
>CAMBMC010000020.1 GCA_945868555.1 Chitinophaga pinensis
ATCCAAGAAGTCCTTGTGTGTTTTGCTTGATTTTCATTTCCTTTTCGGCATAACGAACAAAGGAAGAGATCAAGACGTCGCTTACTTTAAAAGACCGTGCATAGTCCTCAACGGATGACCATTTGTTGCGTTTGTCTTGGACGTAGTCGAAGGTGAATGCGGTAAATGCTTGTGAGAATCTTAGCTCGGTAAAATACCAGTTGAAGCCTGTCGAATCGAAAGGTACAAACACATCTGGCATGATTCCACCACCGCCATAAACGATTTTGCCTTTTGGTGTTCTGAATTTGAGAGAGTCAACAAATAAGCTGCTGTCTGGCGCATAAAGTTCACCGTTGTCATAGCGATCCACTTGTGCTTCAATGTACTTGTCATACCCTTCATCGTATGGCCGCTGAATGCACCTCCCCGTTGGGGTATAATAACGTGCGATGGTCAAACGAAGGTCAGAGCCATCACGCAGTTTAATGTCCTCCTGAACGAGCCCTTTCCCAAAAGATCGTCTCCCGACAATGGTCCCGCGGTCGTTGTCTTGAATGGCACCTGCAAGAATTTCACTTGCTGATGCAGAGTTGGCATTGATCAAAATGGTAACCCCAGTGCTTTCTAAAATCCCACCAGGTGTAGCGCGGTATGTTTTCTTCCCGAGCTCCTTTCCTTTGGTAATGAGCATCGGCACATTGTTTTTTAAAAATTCGTCGGCAATATCTGTCGCGGCAGTGAGGACTCCTCCACCATTATTTCGTAGGTCAAGGATGAGGTGTTTCATGCCTTTTTTCTTGAGGTACAAGGCGGATTCGTGAAATTCAATGGCTGTAGTAACAGAGAATTGATCGATTTTAATGAAGCCTGTTGTTGAATTGATCATATACGCAGCGACCACAGATTCGATTGGAATAGATCCACGAACGATGTTTTTTTCGATGTATTTTCTTCCACGCTTGACCTTCACTTTAACAGTGGTTCCCTCCGTACCCTTCAACATTTTCATCACCTTTTCATTGGTAATTTTCTTTCCAACGGCAGATTTCCCATCAATCGAAACGATTTTGTCTCCTGCTTTAAATCCAGCGGACTGAGACGGGGATCCTGAAATAATGTTTGTGATGCAAATGGTATCTCGGATGAGAAAGAAACGAATACCAACACCGCCGAATTTTCCTTCAATGGACTCGTTAATGGCCTTCAACTCCTTTGCGGGGATATAATTGCTGTGCGGATCGAGCTTGTGGAGCATGTCAGAAATAGTCTTTTCAAACAGGTCCTCTCCGTCCAGTGAATCGACATATTTGCGGTCAAGCACTTCGATGATGTCTTGAATTTTCTGGTATTTATCGCTGCCCTTGCCGCTGCCATATCCATTCATTTTGGAGGGCGTCAACAAATTCCCAATAATCATCCCTCCCGCTAATGTTGCGGCGAGAATAAGGGGTAAAACTATGGCAGATCGTGAATTATTCCACATGGTCAGGATGTTGAATATGAATGGTTTCTACACCAGCACTTTGTAAAAAGTCAATGCCCTCGGTGTCTTTGTATTTGTTTAGGAATACCACACGACGGATTCCGGCTTGAAGGATTAATTTTGAGCAGTCGCGGCAAGGCGAGAGCGTAAGGTAGAGTGTTGCGCCTTTACAGTTGTTGGTGGATTTGGCCACTTTTAAAATGGCGTTCGCCTCCGCGTGAAGCACATACCACTGTGTGTTGCCGTCTGTGTCCTCACAACAGTTGTCAAATCCAGCTGGTGTTCCATTGTATCCGTCAGAAATGATCATTTCATCTTTGACGATTATGGCCCCAACTTTTTTGCGTCCGCAGTGAGAAAGTCCGGCCCAAGATTCAGCCATTTTAAGATAGGCGCTGTCGTATCGCAGTTGTTTTGAAGTTGCTTTTTCCATGATTTTTAAGGTCATCAAAGGTACGAAATATTGTTCCGATGTTGCGGGTGAATTGTTTAGACTTGCTCGTTCGTGAACTTATACCCGACGGAGCGAATGGAATGGAAATAAACTGGATTTTTAGGGTCCTTTTCGAAGAGTTTTCGGAAGGATAAAATATAGTTGTCGATGGTGCGTGTGGTTGGAAATTGATCCTTGCCCCACAGGCGATCGAGTATTTCATCGCGAGAAACTACTCGGCCTTCAAACTCATTGAATAGGCGTAGCAGTTCGATTTCTTTTTTAGACAACTCTATCAGCATTCCGCTTGCAATGTCTGTGACGTGAAATGCTGTAAAGTCTATTTCTTTATCCCCAACCAGCAGTTTTTCAGGGCTCGTTGGCGAAACGCCTTTGTGGATTAAAATACCCACTTTAAGCAACAATTCCTCTAAATCGAAAGGTTTCGGCAAGTAGTCATTGGCACCTAATTTTAGTCCAGCAATTCGGTCTGCTGTACTCCCTTTGGCGGATAAAAATAAAACGGGAACGTCGGATGTTTTCCGGATTTCACGACACAAATCCAAACCACTCACCTCAGGAAGCATCACATCCAAGATCACCAGTTCACTCTCTGTAATTCTATCCATTGCACGAAGCGCCAGTCCGCCCGATGAAAAACGCAATGTACTGTACCCCTCAAGCTCGAGATTTAGCCCAATGAGCTCCATTAAACTGGTCTCGTCTTCAACGATGGTAATCAGATGCATGCTTAAGTTTTTGATAAAAATACACAAATGGACAATTCGCAAAAAATACTGGGACTTCTTAATTATTCAAAAAAACGTAAAATACCTTCAAAAAGCACTTGTTTTTCCCTAAAATCTCGGACTATATCGAAAAAAATAAAGTATTTTTGCGCTTTCATTTTTCATTCATGAACGCACTAAAATCAATCAGCTCAGCACTGATTTCTGTCTACGATAAAACAGGCCTCGATTCTATAGTTAAAGTACTACACGACAATGGTGTTAAGATATACTCTACGGGGGGAACACAAACGTTTATTGAAGACTTAGGGATTCCAGTAATTCGCGTAGAGGATTTGACCTTGTATCCATCCATTTTGGGTGGTCGTGTAAAAACCCTTCACCCAAAGATTTTTGGCGGGATTTTAAATCGCCGCGGACATGCAGAAGATCGCGCTCAAATAGCAGAATATGGCATTCCTGATTTGGATTTGGTGATTGTTGATTTATACCCATTTGAAGCGACAGTAGCTTCTGGGGCAAGCCATGAGGAAATCATTGAAAAAATTGACATAGGGGGAATTTCCCTCATTCGTGCAGCAGCGAAAAACTATATTGATGTGGTCATCATTCCATCACAAGCGCAGTACGCGGAGTTTTTGTCCATCATCAGTGACCAGAAATGTCAAACAACAGAGCATCAACGTAAATCATTTGCACGCGATGCTTTCAATGTTTCATCGCATTACGATACGCATATTTTCAAGTATTTCAATGGAGGAGAAAAAGATATTTTTAAAGAGAGCATCTTAAATTCTGAAGTGCTTCGCTATGGTGAAAACCCTCATCAAAAAGGAATTTTTCATGGCAACATGAATGAGATCTTTGACAAGCTACATGGCAAGGAACTGTCTTACAATAATTTATTGGATGTGGATGCGGCAGTGAATCTAATGGCAGAATTTCGCTTGGAAGACCCTACGTTTGCAATTCTAAAACACAACAATGCCTGCGGTGTGGCAACGCGCAAAACTGTTCGTCAAGCATACCTTGATGCTTTGGCTGGAGACCCAGTAAGCGCATTCGGAGGGATTTTAATCACCAATTCAGCGATTGATTTGGCGGCTGCTGAGGAAATCAACGAGTTGTTCTGTGAAGTGGTCATTGCCCCTGCTTATGCGGAGGATGCCTTGCAGCTGTTGAAAAGCAAGAAAAATAGAATGATCCTTGTTCAAAAAGGCATTGTTTTACCAACGCGTCAATTCAGAACGATTTTGAATGGAGTTTTGGAACAAGATAAAGACATGAAAACAGAAGGGCTTTCTGATCTTGTCCCAGCAACGCTTCAAAAACCAACAAGCGCTGAAGAAGAGGATTTGGTATTCGCCAATAAATTGGTGAAACATACCAAGTCAAATACCATTGTTTTAGTAAAAAATGGACAATTGCTCGCAAGTGGTACGGGACAAACTTCCCGTGTTGATGCCTTGCGGCAAGCCATCCATAAAGCGGTTTCTTTTCAATTTGATTTGCAAGGTGCGGTGATGGCTTCTGATGCCTTTTTTCCATTTCCAGATTGTGTTGAAATTGCACATCACGCAGGTATAACTGCCGTTGTTCAACCCGGAGGATCAGTGAAAGATGGGCAGTCTGTAGACTATTGCAATGAAAACGGGGTGGCCATGGTTTTCACTGGTGTACGTCATTTCAAACATTAAATTGTTTTTTTGTCAAACATTGAAACAAAAAGCCGAAATTTACGAATAAGGGGTCTGACTTAAATATTTAAGGCTCATAGCGAATTAGAAAAAATGGGACTATTTAGTTTTTTAACACAAGAAATTGCAATCGACTTAGGGACAGCGAACACGCTGATTATTCTCAACGACAAAGTTGTTGTAGATGAACCATCGATTGTGGCTAGAGACATTCAAACAGGGAAAATTGTTGCCATTGGAAAAAAGGCACAACAGATGCATGGAAAAACGCACAAATTGATTGAAACGGTGCGGCCTTTGAAAGATGGTGTGATTGCAGATTTCCAAAGTGCAGAACAAATGATTCGGGGGATGATTAAAATGATCAATCCGGGTCGAAGCCTGTTCAATCCTTCCTTGCGAATGGTGATTTGTATTCCTTCTGGGATTACGGAAGTGGAGAAGCGTGCAGTACGCGATTCAGCTGAACACGCTGGAGCGAAAGAGGTTTACCTCATTCACGAGCCAATGGCAGCTGCAATTGGGATTGGGATTGATGTTGAGGAGCCAATGGGAAACATGATTATCGATATCGGTGGAGGTACATCGGAGATTGCGGTAATTGCCCTAGGAGGAATTGTTTGTGATAAGTCTATTCGTATTGCTGGGGATGATTTCACAAGCGACATCGAAGAATACATGCGACGTCAGCACAACATTTTGGTGGGTGAACGCACGGCTGAACAAATTAAAATTGAAGTTGGTGCGGCATTGCCATATTTGGATAATCCACCGGAGGATTTCGCGGTACGAGGCCGTGACCTTATGACAGGAATTCCGAAGGAAATTATAATCACCTATACGGAGGTCGCTCACGCCTTGGATAAAACCATTTCGAAAATTGAAGAAGCGATCTTGAGTGCTCTGGAGTTGACACCACCAGAACTTTCTGCAGATATTTACAAAACAGGAATTTACCTTGCCGGAGGAGGTTCAATGCTTCGTGGTTTGGATAAGCGAATCTCAGCGAAAACGAAGCTTCCAGTGCACATTGCGGAGGACCCACTTAGAGCAGTTGCGCGTGGTACAAGCATCGCATTGAAAAATATTGATAAATTCCAATTCCTTATCAGAGATTAGCAGAAAGTAGTGGTAAAAAAGACCACTACTTTTTTTATCTTTGCTTATGCGCAATTTGTTTGCCTTCTTTAGGCGCTTCAGAGTGTTTCTTGTTTTTATCCTCATGCAAATTTTTGCACTCACAAGCTATTTCTCATTTTTACAATATCCACGCGCACAATACCTTACCACAGCATCTGCTTTAGCGGGGAAAACCTTAGCCATGCGGAATGAACTCACCAAGCATTTTAACCTTGGGAAATCGAATTCAGCGCTCCAGCGGGAAAATAAATTGCTTCGCGAGCAGTTGCCGCAAAGCTTTCAACGCTTGAAGTATGGCTTCGTCAAAATCAATGACACTCTTTTCAAACAACAGTACACGTACATTCCAGCAACAGTAATCAACTCTACGGTAACCAAGCGAAACAATTATTTCACGCTGAACATTGGGAAAACACAAGGTATCAAGCGTGGAATGGGCGTGTTTTCGGACAAGGGCATTGTTGGGATTATTCACAATGTGAGCGATTATTTTTCGGTGGTAAAAAGTGTGTTGACGAAAGAAATCAATATTGATGTCATGATCGAGCCGATCGGCTTGTTTGGTTTATTGAAGTGGAATGGAGAAGACCAACGGAAAGGATCGATTTCTGGGATTAGCAACGATATGCACATCAAAAAGTGGTCAAAGGTTGTGACTCGCGGTGGATCAGGAATTTTTCCTCGAGGCATTATGGTTGGAAAGATTGAAAAGTTGAAACCAGTTGAAGGCAAGCCATTGTGGGATGTGGTTGTGCGGTTTTCAGAAAATTATGCCAGCTTGCAGCGTGTTTATGTCATTAAGAATTTAATGCAAGAAGAGCAAGAGGAACTTGAAAGCAATATACCTCCAGACGACGAAGAATGAATATAGCAGTAAAATATGGTGTTCGTTTCCTGCTGCTTGTAGCCTTGCAGGCCTTGGTGTTGAACCAATTGGAATTGGGCTTTGGCATCCAGTTCATGGTTTATCCCCTGCTGATTGTGCTCTTGCCTTTCGAAATAGGAACAATCTCCCTCATGATCATTGCTTTCTTAATGGGCATTCTCATTGACGCGTTTTCAAACACCTATGGCTTGCACGCATCTTCGGCGGTCGTGATTGCCTATTTTCGCCCCTTGATATTTAAGACTTTCGCCCCTCGTGATGGCTACGACCCTCTCAAAGAAGGCAACAGTTATGAGATGGGCTTCAGGTGGTTTTTGTACACGTTTGGACTCCTGCTGTTGATCCATCATTTTTGGTTTTTTCTCTTGGAAATTTTCCGTTTTGATGAAATCCTCTTTGTTCTCCAGAAAACACTTTTCAGCCTTCCTTTATCCTTTGTTCTTTGCTTGATTATCCAAGCAATGATCGTTTCTAAACCCAAGGAGCGATGAATCTGGATGCACGAAGATATGTCATTCTTACCTTTATCTTGATGGTAGGAATTATCTACGCTTCACGCCTTTTTTATATGCAGGTAGTGGATGACCAATGGGTACTTCGCGCACAAGAGATTGCAGAAAAACGATGGGAGATTAGCCCTCCACGTGGTGTGCTCTTCGATCGAACAGGCAAAAAGATTGTTTCGAACCGCACCTATTACAACTTGATGATGGTTGAGGCAGACATTGTGGATTTAGATACTGCTAAGTTTGCCAAGTTAATCGGTTGGACCCGCGAAGAGGTACGCAATCGATTTAAGGAAATTGTGCGGGGTGAGGGAACGTACTACAATAAAAACACCCACAAACGCACGCCGAATTATCAAAAAATTCGGGCCTATCCATTTATGAAGGAACTTACCTTGGAGGAGGTTGCACGCATCGCACCTCATTTGGACAACTTCAAAGGATTTCATGAAGAAATAACCAGCATGCGCAGCTATCCGTATGCCAATGGGGCGAACATTGTCGGATATCTTTCAGAAGTTTCCCAAGAAGAAATTGATGAAGACCGCTTTTATAAGCCGGGCAACAATATTGGTAAAGCGGGTTTAGAGCGGTTTTATGAAAAGGAGTTAAGAGGGCGAAAAGGCATCCGCTACATTGTTACTTCAGCCATGAACAATGCCATCGAATCCTATGCAGACGGAAAATACGACACCTCGGCCTTGCAGGGCCCTCCTTTGAAACTGGGGGTAGACATCCTTCTTCAAGCATATGGCGAGAAATTACTGAAGGGCAAGCGTGGCTGTATCGTTGCCATAGAACCTTTAACTGGGGAAATCTTAGCCCTCGTATCTTCCCCCTCTTACGACCCTAATCTTATGATTGGGAAACGGAATATTTCGATGTACTATCCAAAACTCTTGTTGGACCCAAGTACTCCACTTTTGCCTCGGCCTTTGGCATCGGAATATCCGCCGGGATCGACCTTTAAACTCTTAAACTCCTTGATTGCGCTGCAGGAAGGTGTCATTACTCCAGAGTTTGGTGCGCCATGTAACAAATCTGTCGTGGGTTGCCACAATCACGCAAGTGCAGGAAATCTCGAAGATGCTATAAAACACTCGTGCAACCCCTATTACTACGCAGTGATGCGAAGAATCGTCCAACAAAACAGAAAGAAAAATGTTTTTGCTGATGCTGAAGTGGGGCTTAATCGCTGGGTAGATTATATGAAAAGCTTCGGCTTGGGGCGGAAATTGGAAACGGATATCACAGGATTACGTCCGGGACTAATCCCAGATGTTGCCTTTTATGACAAGTGGTATGGCCACCATAGATGGGCATTTTCAACAATTCGTTCCATTTCTATCGGCCAAGGAGAGGTAATGATTACTCCCCTACAAATGGCCAATATAGCGGCAATTATTGCAAATAAAGGGTGGTATTATACACCACACTTTGTGAAGTCGATTGGGTCAAAAGGCCCTCTTCCTGAATACCTCAAAAAACGTTATGCAAAAATTGATACGAAGCACTACGATGTAATTATTGAAGGAATGCGGCGTGTGGTCTATGAGCCAGGTGGAACGGGACGTCGGGCATTGTTGAAGGACATCGTCATTTGTGGGAAAACGGGAACGGTTCAGAACCCACACGGAGAGGACCACTCGACATTTCTTGCTTTTGCACCAATGGACAAGCCGAAGATTGCAATTGCTGTGTTTATCGAGAATGCAAAAGGAGGTGGAGGCCTTTGGGCTGCCCCAACAGCAAGCTTGATGATCGAGAAATATTTGAAGCGAAAGATCACGGAGAAGGACCGCGAGAAAACAATTATTGATGCTGTATTCAGCTATATGCGATGAGAAAAGGAGAGTCACTTGTTGCACACATGGATTGGCCGCTTTTTGCGAGCTATATCGTTATGCTGATTATAGGCATGGCAACGGTCTATTCGGTGGCTTACAACGAGGAGCATCCCAACATCTATGAATATTCTGAAAAATATGGCAAGCAGCTGGTTTGGCTGGGGATCTCTTTATTTCTCGGATTAATTGTCTTCTTGATAGACTCTGATATCTATCGAAAATTTTCTCTACCCATCTACGTTTTTACTCTTTTTTTATTGGTGATCGTTTTGTTTACGCCGAAAATCAATGGCGCACGCGCTTGGTTAGGAATTGGCACTATGGGTGTTCAACCGGCGGAATTTGCCAAGATTGGTACCGCATTGCTTTTGGCGCGATTCATCAGTACAGTCAATGTCAAGCAGCAAAATATTCAAACGGTGCTTATTGCCAATGCCATCATCTTGATGCCGATGGTCTTGATTCTCCTTCAGCCAGATGCGGGAACATTTGTGGTGTTTACTTCATTCCTTTTTGTAATGTACCGCGAAGGAATTACCTACGACCCACTCATCCTTAAATTGATCAACCGCATTCCGGGCATTCGTTTTAAGGAGACATGGGTAGGCGGCCACTTCATTCCGATTCTTTTTGTGGTCATCATTTTGAGTGTGATCACACTCCTTATGAGCAATGAAGTGCTCGAATTTAGTTTCTTACCCAATGTCAAGGTTCCAGGGTTTTATAGCGTAGTTGCTACCTTGTTTCTCATCTCACTGATTTTCTTAATTTTCCTTCGTGTGGTTTCTGCTCGACGAGAGCGTGGGCGTGCGACATTGGTGGTAATTTTAGGGTTTAGCATGGCGGCCGCACTTTCTTCAGTGGTGAACTATGGATTTCAAGGCCTTCGATCACACCAGAAAGACCGGATTGAACTTTTTCTTGGAATGAAGGAAGATCCCAATGGAAAGGATTACAACCGAAATCGCGCTATGGCGGCCGTAGGTTCAGGAGGATTTTTAGGGAAGGGCTACCGCGAAGCTTCTGTTTCAAGTGTGCGAAGCAATCACGTTCCAGAAAGTGAAACCGACTTTATTTTTTGTCCATTTGCAGAAGAGTGGGGATTTGCAGGCACCTTTATTTTGGTAGCGCTTTATATGTTCATGTTGGTTCGAATCATCATCATAGCTGAGCGTCAAAGGGCAGTATTTAACCGAGTATATGCGTATACGGTGGCTATGATTTTATTTTATCATTTCGCCATCAACATCGGAATGAATATTGGTTTTGCTCCAGTTATTGGTATCCCGCTCCCATTTTTCTCTTACGGAGGTTCATCCATGATGTCCTTCTCAGTGATGATGTTTATCTTACTGAAATTGGACAGCCAACGAAGAGATGTACTTCAATAATGGGGATGAATATGAAAGCAAAGAATTCTTTAATTTTACATAAACGAATAACGCATGGCGACTAAAGCACAGCCCAAGGGTTCACTCCCAGATGGCGAAAAGAAAAAACTGACCTATTGGTTTTGGGGATTTGCGCTGTTCCCATTTGTTTTTGTGGCATTACTTTTACTTTTTCAATCAGAGGATTCGCTTCCACCTGTTGAAATGCTCGATAACCCACCCGAACTTCAAGCATCTGTGGTGTATGCCTATGACCAAGAAACGGAATTGGGAAAATACTTTTTGGTGAACCGCACGAGTGTGAAATACCGTGAAATCTCACCATTTATTACAGATGCTTTGATCTCAACTGAAGACGAGCGTTTCAAGGACCATGCGGGGGTTGACTTTCGTGCCGTAGGGCGTGCTATTTTTAGCTTTGGAGGTGCTGGAGGCGCATCAACAATTTCGCAGCAGTTGGCCAAATTGCTCTATACCTTGCAACAGCGTGAGCGCGAAGAGTTAGCGCGTGCAAGAGGTGAACGTTTGTCCATTTCTTCCACACGAGTGGGTCGGATTTTTGGCCGAATCAATGAAAAAGCACGAGAGAACATCATAGCAACGCGACTAGAAAAGAGGTATACTAAAGACGAAATCATCACCATGTACCTCAACCAGTTCGACTTTTTATACAATGCCGTTGGAATTGAAAATGCAGCCAAAGTATATTTCAATAAAAAACCAAAAAATTTGGCCAAGGAGGAAGCGGCAATGCTTGTTGGAATGTGTAAAAACCCGGCGCTTTACAATCCATACTCATTTAAAATTCGCAATTACCGAAGAATCATTGCCACAGAAAAGGAAATATCTGTGTCGGCAGTTTCTGCTGAAGAAATTAATGCAAGGCGAGCTGCGGATTCAACACGTGCTGTAAACCGACGAAATCAGGTTTTGTTTCAATGGTTGAAAAATAGCAAAACTGAAAACGAGGCCTTGCGCGCAACAATCACCCAAGAAGAATACGACCTTCTGAAGGTAAAACCACTGGTTGTAAATTACCAGTCAGTGGATCACAAACAAGGCAAAGCACCCTATTTTAGGGAATACCTCCGCAAAGAATTGACGGACTTGTTGCTTCAGAAAAATGAAGATGGCTCTTGGAAATATGCACGAGTGGATGGGACTCCTTATGACATCTACCGAGATGGATTGAAAATTTATACGACCATTGATGCAAATTTACAAGACCATGCAGAGAAAGCAGTGGAGCGCCACCTGAGCGAAAACTTGCAAAAGCCCTTCGATCAAAACAATAGAGCAACGCGCAACTTCCCGTTTTCAAATGACCTTTCTGAAGATCAAGTGAAGTCCATCATGCGCACCGCACGGCTCAATTCGCCTCGCTACGATTACATGTCTAAAGCCGGCTATTCAGATCAAGAAATCGTAAATGCGTTCAACACGCCCACACAAATGAGGGTGTTTGCGTGGAGTGGAGAAAAAGACACCCTTCTCTCTCCGAACGACTCAATCCGTTATTACAAGTCATTCATGCACGCTGGGCTCATTTCCATAGAGCCACAAACGGGATTTATCAAAGCATGGGTAGGTGGCGCGAACATTACTCACTTTGCCTACGACCATGTGAAATTGAGTCGCCGTCAGGTTGGATCAACGATTAAGCCCTTTGTGTACGGAACAGCGATGGCAATGGGCGTCGTAAAGCCCTGTACTCAATTTGCCAATACATCTTACTGTGTGGATTTGCAAGATGCTGAAGGTAACGTGAATAATCGTTGGTGTCCGAAGAATGCAGGGGGTTCTGAAGCGGGTGTCGTTACTGCATCGACAGGTTTGGCGCAATCCATGAATAACATTACGGTTGCTGTTATGTCCAAAATGGGGGGCTATGCAGGGCCAAAGAACATCTCAAAATTGCTAAAACAGATGGACATTAATCTTCCCCTAGAGCAAGAGGTTCCATCCATGTGTCTAGGGATTATGGACCTTTCCCTATTTGAATTGGTGGGTGCGCAATGCATCTTCGCAAACAAAGGGATATTTAACCGCCCAACGTCTATCTTACGCATTGAAGACCGCAATGGGAATGTCATTTATGACAATGACGCAAACTTCTATACGAAGCAGGTGATGAATGAAAATGTTGCTTTTGAGGTACTTCAAATGCTGAAGAAAGTGATTACGCAAGGCACAGGCGGAAGTTTGCGTGGAGGTCAGTCATGGGGAAATATCCTCTATCCCACAGCAGGTAAAACCGGAACAACACAAAGCAATTCCGACGGTTGGTTTATTGGATTGACACCAAAACTTGTGACAGGTGTTTGGGTGGGTGCCGAAGACCGTGGTGTGCGATTCCGTTCCATGCAGTGGGGACAGGGTGCACGATTAGCACTTCCGATCTATGGCTACTACATGCAGAAGGTGTACAAGGACCCGAAAATTGGCTTGCCAACAACAGATTTTGATCAGCCTGCCTCCTACGATCCAAAACTTTTTTCCTGCGACGGCGATGCACAATTGGATGTTCCAACAGTTCCTGAATTAGGCTTATAATGAATAAAGTAGTAAAGAATGTTGAAGAAGCCCTCGTCGGCATTGAAGACGGGATGACACTCATGTTGGGTGGCTTTGGCTTGTGTGGAATTCCTGAAAATTCCATCGCACAATTGGTGAAGCTGGGCGTGAAAGAACTTACCTGTATTTCCAACAATGCGGGAGTCGATGATTTCGGGCTTGGACTTTTATTGCACGGACGTCAAATCAAAAAGATGATCAGTTCATATGTCGGTGAAAATGCGGAGTTCGAACGTCAGATGTTGTCAGGTGAATTGATTGTTGACCTTATTCCACAAGGAAGTTTAGCCGAACGCTGTCGTGCTGGAGGTGCTGGAATTCCAGCGTTCTTTACTCCAGCAGGATATGGAACAGAAGTAGCCGAAGGGAAAGAAGTACGCGAGTTTAACGGCAAACCACACATCTTGGAAATGGCATTGACGGCAGATTTTGCCATCGTGAAGGCGTGGAAGGGCGATACTGAGGGAAACCTTATTTTCAAAGCAACAGCTCGCAATTTCAACCCTATGATGGCGATGGCAGGTAAGATCACCATTGCAGAAGTGGAGGAATTGGTCCCTGCTGGCGAACTTAATCCCAACGACATTCATACCCCTGGGATTTTCGTTCAACGAATTTTCAAAGGAGAAAAATTTGAAAAACGCATCGAGCAACGAACTGTTAGAATTAAGAATTAAGAATTAAGAATTAAGAATTAAGAATTAAGAATTAAGAATTACGAATTACGAATTACGAATTACGAATTACGAATTACGAATTACGAATTACGAATTACGAATTACTTTTGCACTAACCACTAACCAACTCACAAATGGCACTAGATAAAATAGGAATTGCAAAACGCATTGCTCAAGAGTTGAGGGATGGTTGGTATGTGAATTTAGGAATCGGTATCCCAACATTGGTGGCGAATTATATCCCGGAAGGAATTGAGGTGGAGTTTCAATCGGAGAATGGAGTTTTGGGCATGGGTCCGTTTCCTTTCGAAGGGGAAGAGGATGCTGATTTGATCAACGCTGGAAAACAAACAATCACCGTGCTTAAGGGCGCAGCGTTTTTTGATTCTGCGATGTCGTTTTCGATGATTCGAGGTCAACACGTGCAACTGACGGTACTTGGCGCCATGGAAGTGTCGCAAAATGGTGACATTGCCAACTGGAAAATCCCAGGAAAAATGGTGAAAGGGATGGGTGGCGCCATGGACTTGGTGGCCTCAGCAGAAAACATTATTGTGGCCATGATGCATAGCAATCGCGAAGGTGAATCTAAGATCCTAAAGAAATGTACACTGCCTTTAACAGGAGTGGGCTGCGTAAAAAAGATCGTGACGGAACTGGCAGTGCTTGAAATTCGTGACAACAAATTCTATTTGATTGAGCGCGCTCCAGGTGTGAGTGTTGAAGAAATCGTTTCCAAAACAGAAGGGGATTTGGTGGTCCCAGATTTCGTTCCTGAAATGGTGCTTTGATTCAACGATAAAAGTGCATCTCTTCAATGTATTGATGCACGGGTTCCGTCAATAGGTAGCGAATGTCTTTTCTTTCTTTTATTGCTTGACGAATAAAACTCGCCGATATGCGCATCACAGGGGCATCGCTGCAGATGTGAACATTCGGATGACTAGCAAAAGGATTTTCGGTCAGTGCGCCAGTTGCTAATATCTCAGCATCCTCTTGAATCGTATAAACCCTAGGATACACATAAATATCGTGGTGCTTCAAGATGATATCGTGATTGAACCACTTGTGAAAATTTCGCAAATTGTCTTCCCCCATGATGAGTGAAAAGGTATGCTCGGAGTACTTTTCTTTGAGATAAGCGAGCGTCGTTACCGTATAACTTGGAACGGGCAACTTAAATTCGACATCGCTCGCACGAAGCTTTGGGTTTTCTTCAATCGCTGCTTTTACCAATGATAAACGGTGGAAATCGGAAAGTAATCCAGCCTTTTCTTTTAAGGGATTTTGCGGTGAAACAACCAACCATACTTGATCCAATCCTTGAAAATTCGCCATGTAATTGGCTATAATCAAGTGACCCACATGAATAGGATTGAATGTGCCGAAGTAGAGACCGATGTTCATGATTGAATAAATTCAGAAACGAGTTGCGTGGCTTCGGCGCACGCGAGTTCAAGAGTGTCGTTAATGATGACTGCATCAAATTCGCCGGCGCTATCGAGTTCTTTTTTAGCTTTCGCCATGCGTATGTTGATTTTCTCTTCAGTTTCGGTGCTGCGGTGTCGAAGGCGATTTTCGAGTTCTTCGTAGCTTGGGGGCTGCACAAAAACGGCTAAAGCTCTTTCGCCAAAAATACGTTTAATGTTTAGGCCTCCAACAACGTCTACGTCGAAGATTACGGTTTTTCCTTCACTCCAAATACGTTCTACCTCAGACCGAAGGGTTCCGTAATAATTGTCGGTATACACCTCTTCCCATTCCACGAATGCATCTTCTTGAATCAATCGTCGGAAACCTTCTAGGCCAAGAAAATAGTAGTCTTTTCCATCGGTTTCATTCGGACGTGGTGCACGGCTGCAGGCAGAAACGGAGAAGGCAAGCCCAAGTTGTGCGTCCAATAAATGATGCACAATGGTTGTTTTTCCAGCGCCTGATGGTGCTGAAAAGATCACACATTTCCCCGTTTTATTCTTCGCTGTTTCCATTGGTTTCGTTACAATGTATTCAGAACTTGTTCTTTGATTTTCTCTAGATTATCTTTCATGTCTACGACGAGTTTTTGCATCTCTGCATGATTGCTTTTGCTGCCTAGTGTGTTGATTTCTCGGCCAATTTCTTGTGCGATGAAACCCAGTTTTTTTCCGCTTTTTGGAAGTTTCATTGTTTCAATGAAGTAATCGACGTGATTGGTCAAGCGCATTTTCTCTTCTGAAATGTCCAATTTTTCAATGTAAAAAATGAGTTCTTGCTCCAAACGATTGTCGTCGTGCTTTGTGCTTTCCAATTCATCCAAGCCCTTACGCAGTCGTTCACGAACGGTTTCGATGCGTTCACCTTCGTACTGAGGCACTTCTTTTAGTAGCGATTGTATGTCTCCAATCCGACCGTGGAATTCACTTTCTAGTGCTACTCCTTCTTGTCTTCTAAAGGCATGCAACTGATCGCAAGCGGATTTTACCAACTCGAACACCCACTTTTTCTCCTCTTCAGAGAATCCTTCGCGTTCGTTGTTGAAGATGTCGGGCATGCGCAGAATCATGGCGAGGTAATCTTTTGATTCTTCACCAAGCATTTCGTTCATCCCTTTTAGATCCTTGTAATAGGCTGCTGCCAAATCGCGGTTGAGTGCGTAACTGCGTGAATCACCGCTGCTGTCCATGTTGATGTTGATGTCCACTTTCCCGCGGTCTAGTTCGTCACCGACGATTTTTCGAATGTCGTGCTCAAGTT
This sequence comes from Chitinophaga pinensis, assembly GCA_945868555.1. Taxonomy (GTDB): domain Bacteria; phylum Bacteroidota; class Bacteroidia; order Flavobacteriales_D; family Crocinitomicaceae; genus M0103. The sequence goes on from CAMBMC010000020.1 coordinate 16,099, forward strand.
CGCGGTAGGCCGAACAGATGCGCACATTCAGATCGAGTGATTTACTATTCAGGGAGCGTACTTCAACACTTACTTTTTTTCCTGCGAATGTTCCGGTAGATTTTCCGAAACCCGTCATTGACATGAGCATAAACTGCAATTTTTATCAAAAGTAGAAAAATTCGGGCAATGGTGGGAGTTAGGTCTGAAGCAAGGGAATAGTTACCTTTGCATATGATTTTATACAACGTTACTGTAAGTGTAGATCCTGAGGCTGCCGAAGATTGGTTGACTTGGATGCGAAGCACACATATTCCTCAGGTAATGGCCACAGGATGTTTCCTAGAAAGTCGCATTTCACGTGTTCATGGTGAAGAAGATGGCGGTGTAACCTATGCTATCACCTATTTATCGCCAAGTCAAGAACTCATGGATACCTATAGCCAAAACCACGCGCCACTTTTACAGCGCGATCACAGTGCCCGTTATGCAGGTAAGTTTGCTGCATTCCGCACGGTTTTAAGTGTCATTGAAGAGTTTAAATCATGAGTGTACGTCCTAAAAAACACCTCGGCCAGCATTTCTTGACGGATAAAAACATCTGTCGGAAAATTGCGGAACAATTTACGGGTCACCAAGGGTGTAAACGCGTGTTGGAGATTGGTCCAGGGATGGGAGCGCTCACAGAATTTCTTTTGGAAAAGGAAACGAACGAGCTATTTGCTATGGAAATAGACCATGAATCGGTGTCGTATTTAAATGGCCATTTTCCTCAATTGTCAGGCAAAATCTTTGAAGCCGACTTTATACGCATCGATCCCCGAAAGTATATGGGTGACGAACCTTTTGCTGTTGTTGGCAATTTCCCGTACAATATTTCCTCTCAAATCTTATTCAAATGTCTTGATTATCGGAATCAGATTCCTGAGATCATGGGAATGTTTCAAAAAGAAGTTGCTGAGCGAGTGGCAGAACCTCCTGGATCAAAGAAATATGGCATTTTGAGCGTCTTGCTGCAAGCATTTTATGATATTGAGTATTGTTTTACAGTTGATGAGCACGTGTTCAATCCACCACCTAAAGTGAAGTCAGGGGTGATTCGTTGCACTCGAAATGAGCGACAATCCATGGCTTGTGATGAACGGTTTTTTATTCAAGTAGTGAAAATGAGTTTCAATCAGCGTCGAAAAACCATTCGCAAT
>CAMBMC010000021.1 GCA_945868555.1 Chitinophaga pinensis
AAAAAGGGCCCCATGAGGAACCCTTTTTTGATTAAATTCTTTCGGGATAAACCCGATGCTTGTATCGAGAAAATTACCTCACCAAGTGCAAGAATCCATGTCCTTCCAAGAAGGCACCATTCAATCCATCCACACGGTATTTGAAGAAGTATACACCTGCCAAGCAATCTGCTCCTGACTGTGCCTTACCATTCCATGCTGGGTTGATCCCTGTATTTTCATAAACTGTATTTCCCCAACGATTCAAGACCGTCAATGTGATGGATGTTGAGTTTGTCGTTGTCAAGAAGAATAGGTCATTCGCATCATCGCCGTTCGGAGAGAATACGTTTGGTACCTCAACTGTTGGGATTGGGTATTCACATGAACCATCGTCCACTGTTGCCAAAGGATTATAGTTAATCCCCAATGGATCCGTACAACCACAAATGCTGATTACAATCGCTTGATAAGAGGTGTCTGCGCATGGTCCTTCAGAAGCAATAAGTCGAATGACACCAGACTCAGCAAAGATTTGGTTTTGTGGGTCCATGTTCGTCACATTCGCCGTTGAACCATTTCCAAAGTCCCATGCGAAGTTAGATGCATTTTGACTCGCATTGACGATTGTCACTGAAAGTGGCGAACAACCAGCTGGAGGCGTTGCAGAGAACTGTGCAATTGGTGGATTCAAGATATCCACGAACATGCTGTCGAATACTTCACAAACATTATCTTCCACATGTAGGTAGTACCATCCAGAAGATAGATTTTCCCACACCGAAGCATCAATAAAACTAGGATTATTCACCCCGGGACCATTCCACGTATAAAACGGAACTCCCGTTTGACCAGAAATAAAGGCCGAGACATATCCCGTTGGCAGACAGGTGGCTGGACCCATCCAAATGGTATCCACTGCGAGCGTTTGGTTCAAGGTGATGGTGACCGTGTCCGTGTTTGAATACCCACAGGAGTTGGTTGCGGTGACGTAATAATCCACCGATCCCGTCATTGTACCTTGTATGGTAGGGAAGTAAGCCGTTGGCCCAGTTTGACCCCCCGTCCACGAATAAGTGAATGGTGGGAAGAGTCCTGTTGCGGAAGCACTGACCAGAATGGAATCGTTGGCACATTGGACCAGTGGATCCGTTTCATCAATTGGAATTGGAATAGAATCCAAGATGTACAAAGTTCCTGTTGAAATAATGGTATCCCCACATGAAGAAATGGTCATGGCTGTAATGATGATGTACTCCATGTTATCAGGGAATCCATCCGCCAAAGGTGTGATGGTTAAGGCAATTGTGTCTTCACCGGGTAAAAATGTAATTGGATTCACCAAATCACTGTAATCAAGAAGTTCGGTTGCTGTACCTCCAATGTCGTACGTGATGATCAAGGTATCACCCAGCTGTGTCTGTGGACGAATAAACATTAAACTTGCATCGGTACATCCTTCGTAAACACTTGTGTCACCTGAAACTGTCGCTACCGCAATTTCAATGGCCTCAGAACTGAAAGAGTTTGCTTGTAGGAAAACACCAGAATCATATGCTTGGTCACCGACATTCGAAATACACAATTTGATGTGATACGTTTGTCCACATTGTACCGTGGCGTTCGCAGAAAGCAATGTTGTTGTCCCGTCATACTGTATTGCATTCGGTGGATACGCTACATTCCCAAGGTTACTGGTGTAATACGCCGGGTTTTGTGTTGCCCCAGGACCAACATTATTGATGGTTACAGGAGTTGCTGTACCCGGTATGATTGCGATGTTCGATCCCCCTGCAGGATACCCAGCCATTGTGTAAGGACCAGAAACTCCAGGTCCCCAAAGGATAAATCCAAAGGCATCGTTGAACGTAGAAGGAGAATATTCAGGATATTCATCAGATCCAAATAGGTAGTTAAATGAGATGGTATCTCCCGCTGGAATAAAGTCAAACTCAAGGACAATGCCGTTCGTTACTGTTCCATTCGCAATGTAATTTAAAGCTTGATCCGCAGATACATTTGGCGTTGCAGGCGTATTGTTCGTGAAACTACCTAAGGTGTTCGGTCCAATGGCCCCTACTCCATTACCAGTGGTCAACAACATTCCAGACTGAATAGGGAATGTGGTATTTCCAGAAGTAAAGAATGAAACATTCCCATACAGGTTGTTGGCATTTGCTGGACTACCGTTCACAGAAATATTGGATGCTGTAACCCCAAAACCGAGCAATACATTTTGCACCATTTGGCTAGGAGTAAAGGTATTTGTCACCGTTATTTGTGCAGAAGAAGCAAATGAAAATGCCAAAGCACATACAAACAAAGAAAACTTAGAAATCATAATAGCATGTTATTTAGTACGCTTATAGACAGCGCTTGTTCTCATTAAGTTGCACGAAATTCGATAAAAAAACGACTAATACCAATTTTTCGCTGAATAATTGCGATTTTTGAAGACCAAAAACCATCAAAATGAACCAAACGCAATACTTCATCGGACAAAATAAACAACGTTTTCTGGATGAACTCATTGAGCTTCTGAAAATACCTTCAATCTCTGCCGATCCAAGTTATTCTGCAAGTGTACACCAGACTGCTGATTTGGTAGCTGAACACTTGACATCCATAGGAATGCATCATGTTGAAATCTGTCAGACAGCTGGATATCCCATCGTCTATGCGGAATGGACCAAAGATGTAAACTTACCAACGATTTTGGTATATGGCCACTACGATGTGCAACCGGCTGATCCACTCGAACTGTGGACAAGTCCTGCCTTCGAACCGGTAATCAAAACGACTGAAATCCATCCCGAAGGTGCTATTTTTGCACGCGGTGCTTGTGATGATAAAGGACAAATGTTCATGCACGTGAAGGCCGTTGAGGCGATGATTCAAGCTGGCGAAATGCCCTGCAACGTGAAGTTCATGATTGAAGGTGAAGAAGAAGTCGGCAGCGAAAACCTTGGGATTTTTGTCAAGGAAAATGTCGAAAAACTGAAGGCCGATGTCATCCTTGTTTCCGATACAGGAATGCTAGCGAATGATACGCCGTCAATCACAACTGGACTTCGTGGATTAAGCTATGTCGAAGTAGAAGTTACCGGACCAAACCGCGATTTGCACTCTGGATTGTATGGTGGCTGTGTGGCCAATCCAATCAATGTATTGGCGAAAATGGTGGCTTCCCTGCACGACGAAAACATGCACATCACCATTCCTGGATTTTACGACAAAGTCGTTGAACTTTCCGATGAGGAACGCGCAGAAATGGCAAAGGCGCCTTTCTCGCTTGAGAAATACTGCAAGGCACTCGACATGGAAGACGTCTATGGTGAGGCAAGATACTCAACCATGGAACGTGGGTCCATTCGTCCAACTTTGGATGTCAACGGCATCTGGGGTGGATATATAGGCGAGGGAGCAAAGACGGTGATTGCATCGAAGGCCTATGCGAAAATCTCCATGCGCCTGGTGCCTGATCAAAATCCAAATGAAATCACGAAGCTATTCATGGATCATTTCACGGCCATCGCACCAAAAGGCGTTCGCGTGAAAGTTACACCTCATCACGGTGGTGAAGCAGCGGTAACACCGATTGATTCCGTAGGATACAAAGCGGCAGCATTGGCTTACGAACAAACCTTTGGCAAGCGACCAATTCCGGTACGCAGCGGGGGAAGTATTCCCATCGTTGCCATGTTTGAAAAAGTGCTCGGCTTAAAAACCATCTTGATGGGCTTTGGGTTAGATAGCGATTCCATTCATTCACCGAATGAGCACTTCGGATTGTTCAATTACTACAAAGGCATCGAAACGATTCCTTACTTCTACGCTCATTATACCGAACTGACCAAATGATGCCAAGAAAGTGGTTGAGACGCATCGTCTTATGCACACTCATCATCATGGGATTTTCCTCCTGTGCTACATATGAAGATTTGGAATTTGAGCGCATGGATGGATTCAAACTCGAGAGCATCAAAGGACGGGAAATCAGCATGAACGTAGGCGTTGTAGTGACCAATCCCAATTGGTTTGCTATCAAATTATTGCCAAGTACTGTGAAGGTTTATCTCGAAGGACAATTGATTGGCGAAGTGCAGCTCAACGAAAAAGTAAAGATCCGCAGAAATCAGGAAAACACACTATCTGTGCCGTTAAATGCTACGTTGGAGGACGGCGCGATGTTCACCATGATCCGCTACAGCATAAAAGATACGGTGAGCATCCGCATGACAGGCGATGTCCGCGCAGGCGTTCTGTTCTTATCCAAGAAAATTGCCATCGATGAAAACCGCAAGATCTCAGGCAAAGAATTGAAGGGAATGGTGGGAAATTAAAGTAGTTACGAGTTACGGAGTGACTAATTACGAGTTGAAAATAGACCGCCTTCGGCTGATAGACAATAGACACTTCCACGCTCTATGAGCTTCGAAGGACAAGGGACTTGATTGCTCTTCAAATTGCCAAAGGCATCAAATCCTTCGGGATGTTAAGACATTTGACTTAGAAGACAATGGACAAAAGACCGCTGCGCTGATGGAACATAGACCGCCTTCGGCTGATAGACAATAGACACTTCCACACTCTATGAGCTTCGAAGGACAAGGGACAAGGGACTTGATTGCTCTTCGAATTGCCAAAGGCATAAAATTCCTAATGGGAACAAATTTGCGTAGCAATCAAATTCTTATTGGATATCAAGAGTTTAGGACCTTAAAATTTTAGGACTTTATTCATTGAAATCGCTACCGCGAGGAACGAATCAAATAACTCGTAACTCGTAATTAGTAATTAGTAATTAATAACTCGTGGATTCGAGAACCTAAACCACCTAACTCGTAATTCGTAATTCGTAATTGGGAAGTGGTTACTAGTCCAAATATACCCGATGCACCCGTTTCGAAATACTGGTCATCACTTCGTAGGGAATGGTATCCATAGCCGCAGCGAACTTGCCAATGGGCTGTCGCTTGCCAATGATTTCAACCTTGTCACCCTCTCTGACATGTAGCTTAGTGACATCAACCATAATCATGTCCATACATACACGTCCAACAGTCGGACAAAAGCTCTCGTGAATGTAAACACCACCTTTCCCATTGCCAAGACTTCGTCGGAAGCCATCGGCATAACCTACTGGAATAACGGCAATGGACAGCGGCTCTGTGGCAATAAAGGAACGGGAATACCCCACGCTCTCCCCTTTTTGAATGTGCTTGATTTGAGAAATTGCGCTGTACCAGCGAATGGCGGGTTGAAGTTTTTTCGCAAATGTGGTATTTCCAGTGATGCCGTACATGCCAATGCCCAAGCGCACCATTTCAAATTGTGCTTCTGGAAAGTTGGCCACGCCCTCTGAATTGAGAATGTGACGGTCAAAATGGTAGTTCAAATGCCGTGCAAGGTGCTCTGTGGCTTGATGAAAATGCTTGATTTGGTGCTCCGTGAACCGCTTGTCTCTTCGATTGTCGGAATCAGCAAGGTGCGAATACACAGACTTGACATGCACCTCCGGCTGGGCGTTGAGTAACTGACACAAGCGCTCTACCTCATTCAATTCAAAGCCAAGGCGCTTCATGCCTGTATCAATTTTGATGTGGATGGGGTGATCGCTGCAACCTTGATCAATCAAAGCGCGAATAAAGAGGTCCAACTGACGAAAAGAAAATACCGCAGGTTCCAAACAGTACTGGATGCAGTCGTCAAAACCATCCTCTTCGGCATTCATCACCAAGATGGGAAGTGTAATGCCTTGCTTGCGCAATTCAACGCCTTCGTCGGCATAGGCAACCCCGAGTGCATGTACACCTTGCTGCTCTAAAAATGCCGCCATCTTTTCAACTCCTGAACCATAAGATTGCGCCTTGACCATCGCGAGAATTTTCGTGTCTGGACGGAGAAGGGATTTATACTGCATCACGTTCTCACGAACAATACTCAAATCAATCTCCACAAAAGTCTTGTGATTTTTCAAACGGAACTGCTTTGCCAATCGCTGCATGTCCGCTTGACGCGTCCCCTTAATGAGGATCAGCGCATTGGTGAAGGTCTCGTGAAAGGTCTCGTCCTTTTTCAAGACAACACAATAATCAGGCGCGTAAGCTTGTATCGCCTGAGTGACCTCCTCTTTTCGAAAGGCATTGTCATCGTCTAAGCCAACAAGCACCACGCGTTGTCGGTCGCCCGCAATGCGCAACTGGTAGTCCAATGAATGCGTGAGGGCATCTAAATCGAGGTTGTAGGTATCGTTGATGATCGTATTTCCATTGATGCCATCAAACAGTTCCATGCGCATCGCCAGTCTCGGAAGACTTGGAATCCGTTCAACTACTAAGGGATAAGCGCTACTAAATGCTTTGGCAAAGGCCAAGGCTGTCAATGCATTCGTTGCTGACACTGAATCTGTCCAGGGCAACAGAGCCAACTCTTTTTTAAAGCCATTGGCCGACAATGAATCGCCGTGAATAGATTTCTTGGTGCTGTCCTCCATGCGGATGCTTTCCGAAATGAAGGTATGCTTGCACGAGCCAAACAGTTTTATTTTCTCCTCAAAATGCGCTTCTACCGTTGTAAAATTTTCCTCATGTGCTCGACCAAACGACGTAAACACCCCATAGGTTGGTTGAATCATTTTTTCGAGCCGTTCCATTTCTCCCGTTTTCGAAATTCCCGCTTCGATCAGCGCCAAATCGCAATCGGCATGCAGTTCAAGCAAAGACAGAGCAACTCCTAACTGAGAATTGTAACTTTTTGGACTTCGAATGATCCGCAACTCAGGACTCAGCAAGTGATAAATCCACTCCTTGACGGTCGTTTTTCCAGCACTTCCTGTGATGGCAATGATAGGATATGAAAAGCGACTGCGGTGATATGCGGACAAATCTTGAAGTGCCTCCAAGGTGTTTCTTACCCGTACAAAATGGGCATGTGGATAGCTTGAAACATCAACAGTATCTGAAACCACAAAGATCCGCACCCCTTTATCGTAGGCTACTTCTAGGAAGTCATGACCATCCCTAAATTCCCCTTTAAGTGCAAAAAAAGCAGTATTTGAACCATCCACAAAACGACGACTATCGAATGAAATTCGGTCGATTACAGCAGAATGAGCGCCTAGCAGGGATTCTCCCTGAAGCACTTCGCAAAACGTGGTATAGTTTACTTCTAATTTCAATGTGTCTGCTTATTATAGCAGGCACGGCAAAGGGGTTGGTATTTTTCTACGGCTCCTACGAGCACTTGACCTGACTCATTCGCCGTGCGGTGCGAAAACTGAGCTAAGTTACCACAAGAAAGACAAATGGCATGCACTTTCGTGACATATTCAGCGATGCAAAGTAGTTTCGGCATTGGGCCAAAAGGCACTCCCATGTAATCCATGTCCAATCCGGCAATCACCACACGCACCCCTTTTTGCGCCAATTTGTTGCAGACATCCACTAGTCCTTCATCAAAAAATTGTGCTTCATCGATGGCCACCACCATTTCATCCGTCACCATCTCAAGAATTTCGGATGAATTCTCTACAGGGACTGCGATCAAGCTTGATCCTTTATGGCTAACTACATTTTCTTCATGGTAACGCTGATCAATCATCGGCTTGAAGAGCAACATTTTCTGGTTAGCGATAATTGCGCGATTGAGGCGGCGAATCAACTCCTCTGTTTTCCCGGAAAACATGGATCCACAGATGACTTCAATCCACCCATTATATCGTCCCTCTCCGGGAAATTGCTCTAAAAACATGGCCTATTTTTCAAAATGTACATTTTCAACATCGCACCGAAGATAAGTTTCTGACAACACAAGGAGGCCGTCGAAAAACTGTCGGTAACTTTACGCTTTAAAAGTCGTTATTTCGCGTCGATTTCAGCACATTCGCGTTAGCAACTTGATAGTAATGTTGAAAAATAGACACGATCAATAAAAGGAATATGGAAATGGAAAAGCTCTTTACTGAAATGCACGCCGCTCTGGAAAAAATGAATGCTGGCATATTGAACCGTGAAGAATTGGATCAACTTGTAGAAAATAGTAGAGAATTTTACGAGCGTTGTGTGATCGTGCGCTACAAAGCATACGAAAAAGACATCTTTGGAGAAATCCCCGTGTCTGTTCCTATGGCAGAAGTAAGCACTCCTGAACCCCAAGTTGAAATTCCTCAAATGATGGACATTGAACTTGAAAAAGATGCCAGTAACGATTTGGCCGAGGATGAGGTAGATGATGTTTTGAATTTTGAATCTGAAGTGTTGTTCGAATCAGAAGAAACAACAGAACCCGAACCCGAGCAAGGAGCGATCGAATTTTCATTGTTTGATGATATTATTGAACGTGCCGTTGAAGAAATCGCTGACGAGGAAGAAGCTGTTGAACATGTATCCATCAGTTCAGTCACCACCGAAGAATTTGGCGTAAAAGAGGAGCATATCATCATGGAACAGGTGAGCATTCAACCCACACAAGAAGGAAATGCCGCATTTGTGAAACGCTTTTCTCCAACCGACCCATCCTTGACTGCCCAATTGAATATGAATCGATTGGACACACTTATTGGCTCATTTGGATTGAATGAGCGATTGAATTTCATCAATGGCCTTTTTGGAGGGTCAAGTGAAGCATTTTCAGATGCCATCAAGGAATTGGATGCGCAACATTCAAAGGATGATGCACTGATTAAAGCATCGGCCTACGCAGCACAATACGCTTGGGACCTAGAGGACGAAACCGTTGAAGAATTTGTGATCAAGTTAAAGCGTCGCCATGCATAAGTTGCTGGTTGTTCTTGTTTGTAGCATTGGATTCGGCAGCTTCGCGCAAATCGAAGAAGTGCGCCGCATCACACAAAGACTATGTTCGCCTGAAATGCACGGACGAGGCTATGTAAACATGGGCGATTCCATTGCAGCAGCATTCATCGCGAATGAATTCAGCACTTTAGGCATTCAGCCCTTAAAGGGAGGCTACTTCCAAGAATTCAAGCATACCGTGAATACCTTTCCTGGGGCGATGTCCTTGCGCTATTCACAAAAACGCTTGACACCCGGCGTTCATTTTATGGTCGATCCGTCAAGTTCGGGCGTGGATGCCACCTTGAAGCCGAAAAAAGTTTCCTTAGAAACCATGCTCAATACAGATGAATTGGCACTTGAAATCCGGCGAATCAATAAAGACAAAGAACTCAATTGCATTGCACTAGATTTTACGAAAGCCAAGGGAGATACATTGAAAAAATTGGCCGGCCTGTCGAAAGAAATCGCGCAATATCTTCCTGTCATCGAAATTACCAACCAAAAATTTACGTGGTCAGTATCGAGTGAACGCTTGCCCAACCCACTTATTTACATTCAAGATTCTGCCTTTCAAGAGGGGCAAAACATAAAAGCAGATATTCAAACCAATTTATGGGAAGATTATTCCTCACGAAATGTAATTGCCTATTTGCCCGGCACAAAAGGCGCAAAGAAAACCATTGTTTTTACCGCCCATTATGACCACTTGGGCCGCATGGGTGAATTGACGTATTTTCCTGGCGCCAATGACAATGCCAGCGGCACCGCAATGTTGCTCACACTCGCAAAATACTTTAAGGAACACCCCGTGAACGTCAACATTCTGTTCATCGCATTTGCTGGAGAAGAAGCGGGATTATTGGGCTCAAAACACTTTGTAGAACATCCGACATTTCCCCTAAAAAAAATGAGTTTTTTGGTCAATTTAGACATCATGGGAAGCGGCGAAGAAGGAATCACCGTAGTCAATGCCACATTGTTCAATGATCAATTCAAATTATTGCAGGAGATCAATACAGAAAAAGGCTTGTTGGCACAGGTAAAATCACGCGGACCAGCGCAAAACTCAGATCATTATTGGTTTACAGAAAAAGGAGTGCCTGCGTTTTTTATCTATACGATGGGCAGCAATAAAAACTACCACGATGTATTTGACACCTACGAGAATCTGACGTTTTCTGAATATTCCGACATCACCACACTGCTATCGGAATTTGTGCTTCGGCTGCCTCTTTAAAGATCAATACGACTTCTCGCTAAAAGAAATACCCAATCCGTGCAGTTCTTCCAAGATCGGCGTATACACTTCGCGCTGAATGGGCAAGGTCACTCCTTTTAGTTGAATGACATTGTTGAGAATTAATTTTGCAGCGATGGCGACAGGAAGTCCAACCGTATCCGACATTGCAGTGAATGTCGCGTCCTTTCCAACACAAACCATAGCCGACGTTAATCGGTGCTTGTAATCGTTCAAACGGTATTCAAAATCATGGTGCATGACCAACATATCTTTGTCGTTTGGTTGCATTGCCCACTTTTCAACCAATAATTTTTCAAGCATTTGCGCCGGAGTTGCATCTTTAATTCCGAGGACCCTATCCTTGTCGAAGAACCCCAACCATTCAAAACGCGGGAACAAGTGTTGGCGGTCATCTCCTAAGAAACGTTTGAACTTGTCCTCAATTTGCACCGATGTTTTATACGGAAGGAATGAATTTATAAAGGCTCTTGGTGTCATGGTTTCCGAATGTTCCATCACATATAGATCATCTGTCATGCCCAATTCAACAAAAACATTCCATGCTTCGCAGAATCCTCTTCTTCTTAAGGTACCTCTATAAATGGTAGGTATTTCATCCAATCCGTAGGTTTTTCGGTAGGACAATGAGTCCCTGTTGGCATAGCCATCGAAGTCTCCGAAACCATCAATCGTAATTTCCTCTATTCGTTCAAATACGCTAGAATAAGGGATGTATTTGTACTCCCCTTGCTCAATAAACTTCGCCGCTCCACCTTGCCCTGCGAGCACAACATTTCGTGGATTCCATGTGAATTTATATTGCCATGGGTTGTCGTCACTTTCTGGCGCGACGAGTCCACCACAAAACGATCGAAATGCCAACAATTCTCCACCTTGATCCTCGATATGGTGAATGATTTTCATCGCGCTCATGTGATCAAGACCGGGGTCAACGCCAATTTCATTCATGATTAAGATCCCGGCCTCCTTTGCTTCTGCATCCAAGGCATGCATTTCAGGAGAGATATATGAAGGTGTAATAAGATTCTTTTTCAAGGCGATGCAATCACGGGCCACCTCGACATGATATCGGGCAGGCAACATGGAAATAACTACATCCGATTTTTCAATATACGGCCGACGCTCAGCGGTATCGATTGCATTGAACGAAAGCACCTCACCGTATGGATGACCATTGATTTTGCGTTTCACCATGTCTTGGTCTCGATCAACTACGCGCACCATCCAGCTGTTTTCTTCAGCATGCTCAAGCAAGTAGCGGATCATCGATGATGCAGAAAGTCCAGCACCCAGTATAAGGATCGATTTCATTCGTTCGTTCTCTGATTTGAAGGCCAAATGTACACAATCTCTTATAGGTCAGACAGCGATATTTAATGTAAATTATCCACATATGAAGAAATAAATATGAATTAAAAGAACGCGCTTTAAATAATAATTAGTAGCGATATATCCACTTTTGACCACAAAAGCTAAGAGAAAAAACCTATTTTTGTTCATCTAATTTTAAGATTGACATGGGAAGAGCGTTTGAATACCGCAGAGCCTCCAAAGAGAAGCGTTGGGACAAGATGTCCAAATTATTTCCGAAACTGGGAAAAGCAATCACAATGGCTGCCAAAGAAGGCGGAACTGATCCAGCGATGAATTCAAAGTTGCGCACGGCGATTCAAAATGCCAAATCAGAGAACATGCCGAAGGACAACATCGATGCTGCAATCAAACGCGCGAATCAGAAAGATGTTAGTGCCTATACTGAAGTGATTTATGAAGGAAAAGGCCCACACGGTGTGCTAGTGATCGTTGAATGTGCCACAGACAATCCAACACGGACTGTTGCCAATGTGAAATCGTATTTCAACAAAGCTGGTGGAGGTGTTGTGCCAAACGGTTCACTCGACTTTATGTTCAACCGCAAGTCTGTCTTTGAAATCATCAATACGGGAACCTTAGAAGCTGAAGACCTTGAATTGGAATTGATCGATGCAGGCTGTGAAGAAATCGAAATGACCGAAGAGAAAATATATATTTATGGAGACTACACGGCTTTTGGTGCACTTGCTTCAGCCTTGGAAGACATGAACATCGAGGTACAAAAATCTAGTTTACAACGGATTCCGACTTCACCGATTGACTTGACGGATGATCAAATGAACGATGTCGAAAAAATGTTGGACAAGATTGAAGACGACGACGACATTCAGCAAGTATTCACCAATATTTCGTAAATCCAAGAAAAGAACTTTCAGTTTAATAAAATAAATTCACGCGAAGCAAGTTAATACTTGCCTTAAATTGACCCTTAATCCCCGATGAAGTATCGCCATGCATTCATAAAAACTTTCTCAGCAGGAATACTCTTGCTCCTTGTGATTGCGTGTAGTACCGAAAAAAACACCTTCATCAATCGAACCTATCACGGAACGACAGCGCGGTACAACGGCTATTTCAATGCCAATGAGTTGATGCGACTTTCACTGAATTCATTTCGTGCCTCCTTAAAAGAAAACTTTTACCAGACCCTTCCACTCGAGCCCTTGCCCGACGAAAAACAGGTTGTAGGGATGTATTCTGCCATCGACACCGCGATTGTAAAGTGCACCAAGGTGATTCAAAAACATTGTATGCCGTCCAATGATCGTCCGTCCAAAAAGAAGGAAGAACACAATCCTTGGATCGATGAAAATTGGACAACCATTGGTATTGCTAGTTTTTACCGCCGCGATTACGATGCTGCCATTAAGAACTTCACCTTCATTAAAAAGTTCTACAGCAACGATCCGTCCATTTACATCGCTGAACTTTGGTTGGCACGTTGTTACATGGAAATCAACCGCTTAACAGATGCTGGATTTAGCATCGCCACGCTTCAAAAAGCAGCGGATGAGCTAGACGCAAAAGCAGCTGAAGAACCTGAAAAGAAAAGCAAGGCCAGCAAGAAGAAAAAATCAGACAAAGAAGAAGTAGCACCTGCCGAATTTCCGAAATCCATACGCTTTGAATTTGAGCAGATTAAAGCAGAATTTGCCTTAAGAAAAAATGAACCACAAAACGCCATTAAATTTCTTGAATCCTCGTTGAAATATGCGAAAAAGAAACAAAAGGCACGGATTCACTTCATCATGGGACAGCTGTATGAAACAACAGGCAACCGTGATCAAGCAAAAGCCGAATACACCCAAACCTTGAAATACGGTGCGCCCTACGAAATGTTGTTCAATGCACGACTGCGCAGAGCATTTATGGGTGGTGACGAGAAGGTGCGTAAAGAACTACTAAAAATGCTGCGCGACGCAAAGAATTCTGAATTCAAGGATCAGATTTATTACGCCTTAGCAGACATTGAATTGCAACGTCAAAACAAAGCTACAGCCATAGAATACCTTACACTTTCAGCGTTCTACTCCACAACCAATACCCGTCAAAAAGGAATGGCCTATGAAAAGTTGGGCGATATGTCCTTTTCGGAGCGCAATTATGTGAAGGCCCAGAAATACTATGACTCTTGTGGAAAAATCATTGACGACAGCTATCCAAATGCCGAAGGAGTGCGCAACAAGGCCTCCAATCTGGCAGACCTCGTCGTCGCTGTAGAAACGGCCCAATTTGAAGACAGCGTTCAGCGAATTGCGCGCATGAGTGAAGATGACCGAGAAGATTTCTTGAAAAAGGTCGTCAAGCAAATTAAAGACGAAAATGCGCGCAGAAAACGAATGGAAGCAGAGCGTCTGCGAGAACTTCAAGCCAATCAAAACAACTTCGCACAAACCGAAGGAGCTGGCAATAAGTGGTACTTCAACAATGCAAAAACACGCACCGACGGATTTGATGAATTCCGCAAACAATGGGGGACACGAAACAACGAGGACGATTGGCGCCGCAGTGAAAAAATGGTCATGCTACCGACAACAAATGATATTGACGATACACTCGCTCCAGTCGTAGATAAAAATCCTGAAGTGAAGGCTGATTCGCTCACGCCAGAAATGCTTCTCGCCAATATCCCATTGACCGACTCAGCACTGCAAGCATCCAACAACCGTTTGCTCGAAGCTCTATATAATGCAGGAGTGATATACAAAGAACAATTGAACGAACGCGACCTGGCTAAGAAACAATTCAACAGTGTCCTTGACCGACAATCTACGGGAATATTTGACATGTCCTCCGCATTTCAGTTGTACAAAATGAATGAAGCAGACCCTACTGCTGCAGAAGTGCAAAAGAACTATTTGATCACCAAATACCCCAATTCCGACTACGCCAACTACCTCCGCGATCCTGATTTCTTTGTTAAACGAAAAGAGCGCGAAGCCTTGGCTGAACAAGAATATGTTGCCGTATTGGAACGCTACAACCGCGCTGTCTATTTCCCCGTTATTTCGAAAGCCAATGCCGTGATTGATGGGGACAAGGAAAATGTTTTCCGTTCAAAATACATGCTCTTGAAGGCCATGTCTATTGGTCAAACAAGTGAAAACAAGGAAGACATCAAACCCGTTTTAAATCAATTAATTGCTGAATACCCTGGCACCGATGAAGCGAAGCGGGCTCAAGAATTGCTCGACATCTTGAAGAATGGTTATTCCGCCAATCTGCCTGCTGACTTTAGCAAAAAGTCACCGTTCACGTATTCAGAAGGAGCCGAACAATGGGTACTTGTGATCCTAGGGAAAGATGACAATTCAAACCTATCAAAAACAAAAGTTTCAGATTTTCACCGTGAATTTTTTAGTCGTGACAAACTCAGTGTCAGCTCCAAAATATATGGAAGCGACCAAAGTATGATTCTCATTCAGAAGTTCAAGGATGAAAACGCTGCATCTGGATATGTCCGCGTATTTAAAGCAACACGTAAACACCTAATGGATTTGCAGAAAGCACAAATCCTGATCATCACCCAAGAAAACATGAAGGTCCTTTTCGAAAAGCAAAACCTTCAAGAATACATGATTTTCTTCGAAGAAAACTATTGATTATGCTCAAACGACGTGAACGACTTGCATTCGATAGCCCAGACCGAGTAAATCGACTTGTGGAAGGAACGAAAATCACTGGAGACATTGTTTCTGAATCCAACATTCGCATCGATGGAACAGTCGATGGAAATGTGAACTCAAGTGCCAAAATTGTGATTGGAGAAAATGGCGTTGTAACGGGAAACATATCGTGCATTGATGCAGACATTGAAGGAACCTTGCACGGTGATGCACAGATCAACGGTGTATTGATCCTTCGGGAGAAAGCAAGCATTCATGGCGACATCAATACTGTGCGCATTCACATCGAAGAAGGCGCTACCTTCAATGGTGCATGCCGCATGAACAGCAACAATTCCATGGCAGACAACCACGAATAACATGTCAGAAAAACGAAAAACATCTGCCTTAGCTCGATTTTCATCGGCCGGAATTCAAATGGGGATAATCATCGCCTTGTTCACCTGGCTAGGCACTTGGCTTGATGAAAAATACCACACAAAAACACCTTGGTTTACGATTGGACTGTCCTTATTTGGTGTAATATCCTCTCTGGTGATTGTCATCCGGGAAGTCATTCAAATGGGAAAAGAGGATGAAAAGTAAGCAGTACCTTAAACACCTATCTATTTCCTTATTTGCTGTACTTGCCTTTCATCACGCACTCGTCTACCTGCTGCCACTTGGTCTTGACCCCCGCACAGCGCTCATTTACGATTCATTTCTTTTTTGCTTGTTTGCACTTGGCGCAGTAATTATTGCTCCGGCATTGAACCGCGACAAAGAAACGTTTGTTCTTCGGTTTTTGGTCTTGACCACCATTCAGATGCTCACGTTTATCGGGGCAATCACCGTGCTCATTGTCTTGCAAATCGACAACATTCGCCTGATTGGATTTCACCTCATTGGGGTGTTTATTCCACTTTTAACGATTCAATCAACGCTGCTCATTCGCTTGACAAAAGAACACTAAGACAGACGAGAAAACCTTCTTTAATCTATCCACTTTTTTCTGTTAATTAATGTTGATAATCTTCTACTCGACGACTTGTCACATGAGAAAGTTTAGCTACATTTGCACCAAATTTCAGAAAGAATACACGAAATATAGTCTGCGATGCCCTTAAAAATTGTTCATATTCTCGCCCTTTTAATGAGTTTTTCCTTGTTCTCTAGCGGAACTGTTTATGCTGGAGAAACGAAAGAAGAATTTAATGTTGGAGAGATGATCATGCACCACATTAAAGATGCACACGAATGGCATCTTTGGGGACCTGATCACGGTGGAACGAGCATTTACTTACCGGTGATTTTGGTGGACGGCACGTCAAAAGTTTTTTCTTCAAAACATTTCTATCACGGTAAAGAAGTGTCATTTGAACTTTCAAAAGACGAAGAAGGACACTACATGGAAGGTGTTGGTCCAGCAAAAGGATATGCTTTGTACCATGAAAAAATCTACAAACTGAAAAATGGTCAAATGATCATTAAAGAAGGACACGCAGAAAACGCAAAGCCTCTCGATTTGTCGATTACGAAAAATGTGGCTTTTATGTTCATGAGTGTGATCCTCTTGTTGGTGATCTTGTTTTCTTCCGTTAAATTCTACAAAAAGAATGGCGCTGTGGCACCTAAGGGAATCGCGAAATTCGTGGAGCCTTTGGTGGTGTTTGTTCGCGATGACATTGCTAAGGAAAACATTGACGCACACAAGTACAAAAAATACACGCCATATTTGTTGACGATTTTCTTTTTTATCTTGATTTGTAACCTCCTTGGATCTATTCCATTGATCGGTGCAAATTTAACGGGGAACATCACGGTCACCATGTTCTTGGCTTTGTGCACCTTGTTGATTACCTTGTTCTCATCAAATAAAAATTACTGGAAACACATTTACGCAACTCCGGGTGTTCCAATGGCCTTGTTGCCAATCATGATTCCAATTGAATTCATTGGAATCTTCACAAAACCCTTTGCCTTGATGATTCGTTTGTTCGCAAACATCACCGCAGGACACATTATCATTTTGGCCTTGATTTCCATTATTTTCATCAACAAAAGCGCAGCGTGGGGAGCATTGTCTGTTCCTATGGCTTTGTTTATTTCAGTATTGG
>CAMBMC010000022.1 GCA_945868555.1 Chitinophaga pinensis
ATCACCGAAGGAATTGGCAACGAGATTGATTCCATCCGTCGTGCCCTTGGTAAAAATGATTTCCTCTGATTTTCGTGCGTGAAGGTATTTTTGGATGATTTTCCGCGCCTCCTCAAAGTCTGTCGTCGCCCGTTGACTCATGAAGTGTACCCCGCGGTGAATGTTCGCATTGTCCTTTGAATAGTACTTATTGATGGCATCAAGCACAACCTGCGGCTTTTGTGATGTTGCACCATTGTCAAAATAAATCAAATTCTTGCCATACACTTGCTGACGCAATGCTGGAAATTGTTCTCGAATTTCACGAACAATAAATGGTGTTTTTTGCCCCTCTGTCATAATACGTGTAAAGGTACAAAAAGGGTTATTTGGATTCGTTCTAAAGAGCGGATTTTTTTGAACTCATTTTTTCAGAATGCAATGTGGTTCTAGTGAAGGCTGAACGTCAGCCAATTGCATTTGAACTTGGAAGTCAACAAGGAAAATGGAGCTATATCGCAGGTGCGGGGCAGAACTATGTGTATACTGCTGCTGCAAATACACCATTAAAAAGTTAAAGAAATATGATGCTTCCGTTGGATTCATTGCTGTGGATCGAAAAGGAAACTACATCATGATGTTCAATACCAAAGGGATGTATCGCGGCGTTGTTACGAATGAAAAAAATGCGGAAGTGAAAATTTATTGATTCTAGCTTTTTGTTTTTAGCAAAAACTAGTTCGATTTTTTCGTCAACAACATCAAAAATTCTTCGTTTCCATCGCCACCGAGAAAAGGAGAGGGGATGTGGGCTTCATAGGCCAAATTGTTGGATTCAGCACTCTTTATGATTTGCTGAATCACTTCTGGATACAAGGCTTTGTTCTTTACAATACCACCCTTGGCAATATTGTCTTTTCCGACTTCAAATTGTGGGTTAACCAACGCAATCACAAACGCATTTTCTTTCAAAAATGGGTGGATGAAGGGAAAGATTTTTTCCAATGAAATGAAAGAAACATCAATCACACAGCCATCCGCCAGTTCCGGAATTAAACGATTTGTCAAGTCACGCACATGGGTTTTTTCTAAGTTGACAACGCGTTCATCGGATTTCAGTTTTGCATGAAGCTGATCTTTACTGACATCGATGCAATATACTTTCTTTGCATTTCGAGAGAGCAACACTTCCGAGAAACCACCTGTAGAGGCACCAACATCTAGAATGCAGGTTTCTTCAATGATTGGATTCCAGTGCTCTAGTGCTTCAAGGAGTTTCAATGCACCGCGCGATACCCAAGGCAATTCCTCGGCCATCATTTCGATGGTGGAATCAATGGGAAACTTCTTCCCCGTTTTGGTAATCAACTTCCCGTTGACTTTCACTCCTACCTCACGAATGATTTGTTCCGCACGCACCCGCGCGCTCACAAGTCCGCGTTGTAGCAAAATTTTATCGAGTCGTTCTTCCACCGCCCAAAGTTACGCTTTCATCGCTTAGTGAATATGCATTTATCGAATTATCGCCGAATCCGCGGCTTTTTTTAAGCAATCGTGATGCTTTTATGAATAAATTTGTGCAAAATTATTCGTTTTGGAAACAGTGTACATTACCCGCAGAGAGACATTTAATGCTGCGCATAAATTGTATCGACCAGATTGGTCTGAGGAGAAGAATGAGGAAGTATTTGGGAAGTGCAGCAATAAAAATTGGCACGGTCACAACTTTGTAATTTTTGTCACAGTAAAAGGCGTGCCCAATGAAGACACTGGCTTTGTCATGAACCTAAAAGAACTAAGTGCCCTTTTGAATGAATCAGTCATCGAAGAATTGGACCATAAAAACCTCAATCTCGATGTGCCCTTCATGAAAGATGTCATGGCCTCAACAGAAAACCTAGTAATTCTAATTTGGAAACGCATCGAAAATTCAATTCGCGAGAAAGGTGGTGAACTTGCGAAGATAAAATTGGTAGAAACGGAAAATAATTACGTCGAATACTATGGAGGTAAAGAACCTTTTTAAGTTGAAATCGTTATAATCATATAAACAAAAAGCAATGTATAACGACGAACTCACACAGTCACTTTCCACGCACTTTCATTCGGTCATTGAACAACTAGGTGAAGACACAAACCGTGAAGGCTTGCTAAAGACACCAGAGCGGGTGGCTAAAGCAATGCAATTTTTAACGCACGGTTATGACATCAATCCGGATGATCTTATCGCACAAGCCATCTTTCATGAGGCCTATTCTGAAATGGTGATTGTGAAAGACATTGAGGTGTATTCCTTGTGTGAACATCACATGCTGCCTTTTTTTGGTAAAGCTCATGTTGCTTACATTCCCAACGGTAAAATTGTTGGATTGAGCAAGATTCCTCGTGTTGTCGATGCGTATTCGCGTCGCCTGCAAGTGCAAGAGCGTCTGACTATTGAAATCCGCGATTGCATTCAACGTACCCTCGATCCAAAAGGAGTTGCTGTAGTGGTTGAATGTTGCCACATGTGCATGCAGATGCGCGGTGTCCAAAAACAAAACTCAGTGACGACTTCTAGCGCTTTTACAGGATTATTTTTATCCAACGATTCAACGCGTAAAGAATTCATTAACTTAGTACAAGCTAAATTACATTAACTATGAATAACATTCAACAACAAGACGGATTCGCTAGAGAAGCATCTCGCGAATTTTTTAGAAGCGTATATGGGTACATGTTCGGTGCACTCGGGGTATCTGGTTTGATTGCATACATGACCGGAACACCTGAGTTTTTTGCCAAATATTTTATCTCAAACGGAAGTATCTCACCAATATTTTGGGTTGTAGCCTTGGCTCCATTGGGATTAGGCTTACTCATTCAAATGGCTTACCAGCGCCTGTCGCTTGGTTTATTATTGGGTTTGTTTGTGGCCTATTCTGCTCTGATGGGTTTGAGTTTAGGTTCAATCTTTCTAGTGTATGAAATTCCAGCAATCGTTTCTACATTCTTTGTTTCTGCAGGAGCTTTTGCAGGTATGGCCATCTTGGGCTATACAACGAAGGTAGATTTGTCGCGTTTCGGTAGCATGCTGTACATGGTGTTTATCGGGATTTTCATCGCAGGAATTGTAAACATCTTCATGAAAAGTGAAATGATGGACTTCATCATCTCTGTCATTGGTGTGTTTGTATTTACTGGATTGACTGCTTACCAAATGCAACAATTGAAAGAGGTGTCCAACAATCCAGATCTTTCTGAAATGGACCGAAATAAGCTAGCCCTTATTGGTGGACTTACGTTATATATTTTGTTCATTAACCTGTTCTTGACATTGCTTCGTTTACTCGGATCAAGAGATTAAGATAAGGTAACACGATAGTAAAGCCATTGGTCATTCGGCCGGTGGCTTTTTTAGTTTTAATCCATGGAAAAACCGTCCTTTTCACCACTCATTGCTGGCACCATGAAATGGGGAGTTTGGGGAGCTCAGATGTCCCAAACTCAGATGTCGCATTACATAGTGCATTGCCTATCGTTGGATATTCACACCTTCGACTGTGCAGCAATTTATGGTGGATACACGACGGAAGCAGAATTTGGAGCTGCAATGGCTGATGTCGGCGTTGAACGCAGTGGATTTCGTGTAATCAGCAAGTGTGGAATTGAATATCCTTGCGCACAAAATCCAATCGAGCTGAAGCATTACGATTACACGTATGATTCAATTTTATCCTCTGTAGAACGGTCGCTTGAACGCTTGAGAGTGGATATATTGGATGTCTTGCTTCTTCATAGACCAAGTCCCTTGTTGGATCCGGAAGTGGTCGCTGCTGCCATCGAGGTCCTGAAGAAAAATGGAAAAATTCGTGCCTTTGGCGTGTCAAACTTCTCCACTTCAACCCGATCACTTTTGCGAAAGCATGTAGTGATTGATGTCAATCAAATTCAATGTTCATTGACCCATTTAAGTCCATTTACTGATGGAACTTTGGATGATCATCTTCAGAATAAAATCAGTACACAATGTTGGAATCCCTTGGGAACAGTTTTTGGCAACAAAGGCGAACGTGAGGGGAGAATAATCGAAGTGGCTGCAACACTGTCCAAAAAGTACGGGGTGGCAGTCAACGCGCTGTGCATCGCTTGGCTCTTGAAACATCCTGCCCGTTTAACTCCCCTTGTCGGTACAGCGAATGCAACGCACTTAAGTGAAATGGCAGAGTCTGTGCATGTTGAAATGGAACAAATTGATTGGTTTCGCTTGTACACTGCTTCAACAGGCCTTGATGTTCCCTGAAACTGTATTTTTTCTACGAAAGTATTGGAAGTGTCATTCCTAGTTTTCAATTAATTTTCTACTTTTGAAAAAAAATTAAGTCATGCCGGATAATTTCTTTGAAAGTTCAACTGCTGCGTTAGGAACGATATATGTATTGTTTGCATTGGCAGTTATCGCGTCGATTCTGATCTGGGGTTAATTCCTGGAATCAACGATAACAAAGCTGTTCTCTTTTGAACGGCTTTTTTTGTTGGCATCTTTTTTCTACATTTATCCGATATGCCATTCAATTCTATCTTTTCTTGGATCATTAAAAAACGGATTCATCAGATTGAGCTTTTTCGCAAGTATCCAGTTGAGGTGCAATCGGAGTTGCTGACAAAAATGATGGAATCCGCAGCCGCCACAGAATTTGGTAATCAATTCCGCTTCAACGGCATTCGAGATCATGCTAAATTTAAACAGGAAGTGCCCTTACAAGAATACGAGCATGTGAAGCCTTTTGTGGATCGCTTGATGAATGGCGAGCAAAATTTGCTGTGGCCGGGCGAAACAAAATGGTTTGCAAAATCATCAGGAACCACTACAGGACGAAGCAAGTTTATACCCGTCACGCGTGATTCACTCATGGATTGCCATTACAAAGGAGGGAAAGATCTGTTGGCGCTGTATTACCACAATTATCCGAACCGAAAATTGTACAATGGCAAGCACCTGATTATCGGTGGAAGTGCACAGATCAACTACCTTAGCAACGATTCTTACTTTGGAGACCTATCGGCCATTATTGTGAAGAATTTACCGTGGTGGGCAGAAATCAGGCGAACGCCTTCAAAGGAAATCGCGTTGATGAGTGAGTGGGAGGAGAAAATTGAACGCATGGCCCAGAGCACCATCGAGCAGGATGTATATATCCTTGCTGGCGTGCCTAGCTGGACCATGGTGCTGGCGAATAAAATATTGGAAATCACAGGGAAAGATAACCTGAAAGAAGTCTGGCCAAATTTAGAATTGTTCATGCATGGTGGGGTGAATTTCGATCCTTACCGGGAGCAATTTCAACGTTTGATTCCGGATTCTTCCATGAATTACGTGGAAACCTACAACGCCTCTGAAGGATTTTTTGGGATTCAAGACACGAGTGAACGCGAAATGTTATTGATGCTTGATTATGGAATTTATTATGAATTTATTCCGATGAGCAGCTTTCAAGGGGCTGATTCTACCGATGTATTTGACATTTCCGAGGTAGAGATTGGAGTGAATTATGCTTTGATTATTTCCACGAATGCTGGACTTTGGCGGTACATCACGGGCGATACGGTCGTTTTCACGAGCGTAAGCCCTTATCGGTTTAAGATTACTGGCCGCACAAAGAGTTTCATCAATGCTTTTGGTGAAGAGGTGATTGTCGAAAATGCGGAACAGGCGATTGCACATGCGGCGAAAAAAACCGAAGCAGTCATTCGGGAATACACGGCGTGTCCCATTTATTTGTCGGGCTTGGATCGCGGCGCACACGAATGGGCCATTGAATTTATTATTCAACCCAATGATGCAGAACGCTTTCAATTTCTTTTGGATGAAAAACTGCGTGAATTGAATTCCGATTACGATGCAAAACGACACAAGGACATGGTGCTTCAAGCCCCTGTGGTGAGGTATTTGCCACAAGGCAGTTTCGACAATTGGTTGAAATCGATTGGCAAGTTGGGAGGGCAACACAAAGTGCCGCGATTGAGTAATGACCGAACAATAATGGATCAAGTGCTCCAGTTGGCGCGAAACACACACCATGTATGATGAGAAAATTCATTCTTTCTAGCCTTATCCTAATTGCCTCATTGTCGCTGCAAGCACAGGATACATTGAGCTGGAAACTGTACGGTGAAGTACCAATTGCTGAAGAAGACATTTGGTCTGTGGATGTACTTGGTAATGTGTATGTGAGTAGTACCAAGCAAATAACGAAATATGATTCAACATTGCAGGTGAGATTTTCTCAAAGCATCAAATCCATTGGGCGACTGAGTGCGCTTAAGCCCATGAATACCATGAAACTCGTTGCCTTCTCGGAAGAACAACAATCCATCTGCATTTTGGACAACACCTTAACACTAAGTGAGGCCTGTATCGATTTGTCTTTGCATGGAATTTTGAATGCAACAAAAATTGCTGTTTCAGCGCAACCGGATAAATTATGGGTGTTTGATCAGCTCAATTCGCGCTTGCAATTGATGAGTTTAGGAAATGTGAAACAGTCTCAGGAAGTAAGAAATATGCAAGGAATTACTGGAATAGGCGAATTCGTTAAGATGGAGGAAAATCAAAATGAGTTATTTGTTTCCGATCGCCTTGGACAGATTTTCATTTTCGACATTTATGGAACATTGAAATGGTCTGTTGCTGCGTCAAACATGTCAGATTTTACAATTTATGATGGTTATCTCGTCCGAATAATCGACAATCAACTTGTTGTACACAAGGGAGAAGAACAAATGCTTGACCCTCGTCCCTTACCCATGACGGGAATTATAGAACTCCATTTTTCGGGTGGATTTTATTATTTCCGCACAGCTGATAAAATTTTAAAATACTCTGCCCATTGGAGGTAAAAGTTAAATCATTTATCTTAATTTAGTCAGTTCAAAAATCAATCATCATGCACGTTGCAGTCGCTGGAAATATCGGATCGGGAAAAACAACATTAACACGCTTGTTGGCAAAGCATTACGGGTGGGATACTCACTTTGAAGATGTGGAACATAATCCGTATCTCAATGATTTCTATGAAGACATGCAGCGCTGGTCTTTTAACCTTCAAATTTATTATTTGAACAGTCGTTTCACTCAAATTCAAGAAATTAAGGAAACAGACAAAAATGTGATTCAAGATAGAACAATCTATGAAGATGCATTCATCTTTGCGCCCAACCTTCATTCTATGGGCTTGATGACAACACGCGATTTTGAAAACTACTTTTCATTGTTCAATTTGATGGATTCGTTTGTTTCATCTCCAGATTTGTTGATTTATTTACGTGCAAGTGTACCAACCTTGGTCAATCAAATTCAACAGCGTGGACGTGAATATGAAGAAAGCATTCGTCTAGACTACTTAAAGCGTTTGAATGAGCGCTATGAGGCATGGATTTCTACCTATGACAAAGGAAAATTGTTGATCATCGATGTGGACAACAACCGCTTCCCTGAAAACCAAGAAGACCTTGGTAAAATCATCACGTCGATTGATGCCGAAATCAACGGATTATTCTAACCACCACCTATTCGTCCTCTTATGATTGTCGTTACTGGTGCTGCAGGGTTTATCGGAAGTTGTCTGGTAAGCCGCTTAAATAAAGCCGGATATACCAACATCGTTGTAGTTGACGATTTCTCAAAAACTGAAAAAGACCAAAACCTCGACGGAAAAATGATGCTGGCAAAAGTTGGCCGCTCGAGTTTCTTGAAATGGTTGGGGGACTTCGGTTCGGAAGTGGAATTCATTTTTCATATCGGAGCACGAACGGATACAAGCGAATTCAATAAAGCCATTTTTGATGAATTGAATGTTTCCTATTCAAAAGATGTTTGGAATGCTTGTGTTCGATTCAATATTCCTTTGGTCTATGCCAGTTCGGCGGCAACCTATGGCTTAGGTGAATTTGGCTACTCGGACGACCATGCGAATGTGTTGAATTTAAAACCACTTAACCCCTACGGCGATTCTAAAAATGACTTCGACAAATGGGTGTTGGAACAGGATGAAACGCCACCATTTTGGGCAGGATTGAAGTTTTTCAATGTCTATGGTCCCAATGAATACCACAAAGGCAGAATGGCAAGTGTTATTTTTCATACCTTCCGAAACATTAGCGCAAGCGGTGAAATGAAACTGTTCCGTTCGCATAATCCGAACTTTACGGATGGAGGACAACTGCGTGATTTTGTCTATGTGAAGGATGTCGTTGAGGTCTGTCTGTTTTTAATGGAACAACAACCCGAATCAGGAATCTACAATCTGGGTTCAGGGAAAGCACGTACTTTCTTGGATCTTACCACCAATACATTTCATGCGATGCAGAAAGAAGCAAAAATTTCTTTCATCGACACACCCGCAGATATTCGCGACAAATACCAATATTTTACCGAGGCTGACATGTCAAAAATGTTGAACGCGGGTTATACTGGCGGCTTCCATTCTTTGGAAGAAGGGGTGAAAGACTATGTGACGAATTACCTACTCGGAGAAAAGTACTACTGATCCACCAAATGGGGGAAATGGACTCTCCCAAAATTACTCGATGTTAAATCCTCAAAGGTATCTATGTCGCGCTTCTCTGGAGTAAATGCCATGGACAATGACAAGCGTTCAGCAATTTGAATGGTCTCACTCAAAACGGATGAGGTGCTCCATGCAATGCCTTCAAAGAGTTCATTGTGCATAGCGGAAAGCCCCAACAGGTAATAGCCACCATCTAGAGCTGGACCAACAACAACATCTGAGACTTCGAGTTGCTTAAAAGCCAGAGAAATGCTAGCTTCATCAAGTTCAGGACAATCGGTGCCGATAATTACAATGGATGTATACCCGTGTGAAAATTCAGCAGTAAATGCACCTTGCATGCGTGCACCCAACTCTTTTCCCGACTGTACTTCTTGGCGAAATTCATTTTTCGAAAAGAGGTCGTTCGCATCAATGGCATCAGAGTAGTAGACAACCTTATCACATGTGCACTGGCTAGTCTGATCAATGGTCTGCTGCATCAATGCCTTGTGAACCTTCAATGCCTCAGCATCACCGATAGAGGCAGCGAGTCGCGTTTTAACTCTACCCAAGGTGGCATTTCTTGTGAAGACGAGAAGCAAAGAAGTATAGTTTGACTCCACTATGGAATGCAAATCAAGGTGTCATACCAGGGCGAATATCCCGCCCAGATGCCAAGTGCCCCTCCAACGATATTCGTCGGCAGGTTGATCGGCGTGGCAAAAGGATTTCCTGCCGAATACATTTGGGTATATTTTTTCTCCATGTACTCAAACACATCTCGTGGCAATTTGGAAACTTTGACAACAATGGTATCCCCTAATTTATAATAGCAACGGTATTCTTCAGGTTGGTACGTTCCGTTGCAGTTGGATGAGTTTTCGTATGCGAAATCAAAGGTCTTTCCATTGAAAAACTGATCATCGGTGAAGGGCTGAAAGGGTTTATAGAAAATAGGGTCACTGATCGGTTTAGACTCCCAGCGGTAGGCGTCGTATTGATTTGTAGGGTCAGAAAGTGTTGCCCAAGAATAACCACGATCGTTAAAGTTAGCGTCTGGCTTCCAATACAAGGTGTCCATTGCCGTGGGTTTAAGAATCGAGGTGCTTGAGGTGTATGTTTTTCCTTCTAAGCTTACGTTCAGTGTATAGGTTTTTCCAACTTCTCCCCAAATGTCTGTGTCAAATGACGTATAGGCGCAAATGTGTAAAAGGGCAAGCTCCTCCACTGGCAATCCAAATACAGCCGCCGCCATGGCCTCGCTGCCAGGAGGTAAGTTGTCTGTACATATTTCTGTCAATTGAACTGTTTTCGTCCCGTTGCTGACAGTAACAATTGCACCAGAAATAAAACCACTGAGATAGGCATCCAAATTCGTCGGGGCATAGATATCACGTGAAAGAGAAATAAGCACAATTGGTGGCATGCCTGTTTCAATATTTCCGTCGATGACGAGTTGTTCTTCATACCCAGGAATGTCAATTTTTACCTCTTTCGTGCAGGAGGAAAAAAGTAAGGTGATGAATCCAAAAATGAGAATGAAGTGTATTCTTTTCATCGGTCTAAAATTCAAAATTCCAGTTGAAGCTTGGGATGATCGGGAAGAGCGTAACTTGTTTTACAGAAAGTTTAAAGTTCCCACTTAAAAAGTCACCGTCATTATCAACATAGAGGAAAAATGGATTCGCTCGGTTGTACGCATTGTAGATCGATATTGCACAGTTACTTCTAAATTTCTTTTTCACCTGAATGCTCTCGCCCGTGTCGGGATTTTGTCTTGTCTTGTAGGCCTT
Organism: Chitinophaga pinensis; assembly: GCA_945868555.1. Lineage (GTDB taxonomy): Bacteria > Bacteroidota > Bacteroidia > Flavobacteriales_D > Crocinitomicaceae > M0103. The sequence goes on from CAMBMC010000022.1 coordinate 10,304, forward strand.
GTCGTAGATGGTCACGGACAAATCAAGACGATGATAGGGTACCATCCGAGTTGAGTTGCGTGCGCCATAGTTGAACAGCAGGTTTTGTTCCTGCACATACCAGGAAGAAGGTAATGTCAGTGTATTTCCTGTCGCATAAATAAAGCAAGCCCCAAAGGTAATGCGGTCGTTCATTTTATAGTTGGCAACAACAGAAAGGTCGTGCCTGCGGTCGTATTTTGCTGGATAGACTTTCCCATTGTTCAAATCGGGAAATTTGCGTTCTGTTTTCGCCCATGTATATCCAATCCAGCCGGTTAATTTTCCGTAGGTGCGTTTGATGAAAAATTCAATCCCATAACTCCAGCCTTGTCCATAAACCAACAAATTATCAGTGTTGTCGGCAACGTTGTCACCAGGCAATGCACCTTCTTTGAATTCAATCAAATTCTGCATCCCTTTGTAGTAGACTTCAACACTGGTTTCGTAATGGTCGTTGAGGAAATTCCGAAAATATCCAGCGGATGCTTGCCATCCTTTCTGTGGCTTTGCCAAATCTGTTGTAGGGTACCAAATGTCCGTTGGAAGAGATACAGCGCTTAAGCTGGTGAGGTGCACATATTGGTAATTGTAGGAGTAACCTGCCTTGATCGAACTTTTATCGGGCAACAACCACCGCAAGGAGAATCTGGGTTCTAAACCTTGATAAAATTTGATTAGATCTCCACTTGGGTATTTGATTGCGGTATCGGGCTTACTGATGTCGCCCTTAATGTATCTCGTAAAGGGACCGACAAACTCATAAGTGCTGTAGCGCAGTCCTGCATTGATTTTAATGTTTTCATTGACATCAAATTCATCCATGAAATACGCTGCATTTTCATGGCTAAAGAGCCGTTGAATTTCACCAGTATCGAAGACCACATCCTCCGATTCGGCAGAAACACTTGTCGGCGTAAAGGTGTGGTAGATGTAATCTAATCCCCATTTCACGCGGTGTCGAGAATTGGGAAACCATGAAAAATCAACTTTCCCACCGACATCACGCACACCAGAGCGCAACTCAAAGTTGAATTGATCTTGTGACGATTTGAATGCAAACATGTAGTCAGAGAAGGTGCCCGTAACATTCATGAACAACTTATTGGTAAAAAGGTGATTCCAACGCAATGCTGCAATGCCATTACCCCAAGGCATTTGGACGTTGAAATTGTCGTCCTTGCTTTTGTAAGTGAACATATCCTTCCCATAGTATCCAGAAAGAAAAATGCGGTCTTTGTCTCCCAGTTTATAATTGAGTTTTACATTGACATCGTAAAAATAATAGCCCGAACCGTTGAATGGCGATGTATCAGGAATGAATGCTTTCATGAGCAGGTCAATGTAGGTGCGACGGCCAGAGATAATAAATGAACCGCGGTCTTTTTTCAATGGGCCTTCAATCGTAAGCCGACTGGAGATCACACCAATTCCACCCTTCACCTTGAATTTCTTCATGTTCCCTTCATTCATATTTACCTCCAAGACAGAAGACATGCGACCCCCATAATTTGCAGGCATTCCACCTTTGATCAGATTCACACTTTTCACGGCATCCGCATTAAACACGGAGAAAAATCCAAATAGATGCGCCGCATTGTACACGACACCTTCATCCAACAAGACCAAGTTTTGATCTGGACCACCACCACGCACATAGAATCCTTGGCCCCCCTCTGACACTGAGGAAACTCCTGGAAGAAGTTGAATGGTTTTAATGATATCTACCTCACCCATGAACGCAGGAAGTGTTTTGATTTGGTCCATCTGCAATTCAATTTGACCTATTTTGGTGGAATTGACATTTTCACCCTTCTTGGCATTGACCTGAACCTCTTGAAGTTCTTGGAGACTTGTGCCCAATTCCACATCAAGCTTCACATCATTCGTAAGGTTTATTTCCTTTATTTCTGTGTCCAAACCTTGTGCACGGAACTCAATGAGATAAATTCCTGCAGGTACTGTTAGGGAGTAAAACCCATATGTATTGGTAACTGCGCCCTTCGAAATGGATGGAATAAAGACCTTGGCACCAATCATAGCTTCGCCGCTTCTTCCGTCTGTAATATAACCGCTAATCGTTTGGTTTTGCTGCGCAAACGATACAGTGGAATGCAGAAAAAGAATGGTGAATAACAAAAAGTACTTCATGGATGAATTGCTGCTTTTTTAATGCTGTGCAAAGTAACAACAACTTGACGCATTTTTGGTTTGTTTTCGTTGAATTTTCATACTATTTTTCTATAGTTAACATCATTAATCTTTAGATAATCGTCTCTAATTAATCCGTAAATTTGTCGCGCATTGAGCATTAATTTATTCGCATGAAAATCTCATACAACTGGATTAAACAATACATCAACACGGACCTTAGCCCAGAGGAAATTGGTGTCATATTGACCGATACGGGTCTTGAAGTGGAAGGAATTGAGCGACTTGAATCTGTGAAAGGTGGCTTGGAAGGCGTTTTTGTTGGGGAGGTATTGACTTGTGATAAACATCCTGATGCAGATCGATTGAAGGTGACTACAGTTTCCATCGGTGGTGAACCCTTACAAATCGTTTGCGGTGCGGCCAATGTAGCTATCGGACAAAAAGTAGCTGTTGCAACCGTTGGAACAACCCTATATCCTTCGTCGGGTGAGCCGATTAAAATGAAGCTTTCGAAAATTCGAGGAGTTGAATCGCACGGTATGTTGTGCGCAGAGGACGAGCTAGGATTAGGGACATCTCACGATGGAATCTTGGTGCTTAACGAAACAATCAAAATAGGAACCCCAGTTGCGCAAGTGTTTGAATTGGAGGATGATTTTCAACTAGAAATTGGCTTAACCCCAAATCGTGCGGATGCCATGGGACACATCGGAGTAGCACGCGACCTTTTGGCATCCCTCAATTTTCACCACAAATCAGCACTCACCTTAAAGTGGCCTTCGATTTCTGAATTCAAGGTTGAATCAAATGAAACGAACATCAATGTTTCAGTAGCGGATTCAATACTTTGTCCAAGATATGCTGGAACGGTAATCAAAAATGTAAAAATAGAAGCATCACCTGCTTGGTTGCAAAAGCGACTGCGTTCGGTGGGCTTGTCACCTGTCAATAATGTGGTGGATGTCACCAATTTCGTCATGCGCGAACTGGGAACTCCCTTACATGCCTTTGATGTTGCTGCACTCAATGGAAAGATTGAGGTGAAGTGTGCAAAAGCAGGGGAGAAGTTCACTACCTTAGATGGTGTTGAACGAAGCTTGGACGATGATCAATTGATGATTACCAACGGGATAGATAATTTGTGCATCGCGGGAGTTTTTGGTGGGCAAACTTCGGGCATTTCAGAACAAACAACCTCAGTATTTCTTGAATCGGCCTATTTCAACCCTGTATCTGTTCGAAAAACAGCCCGATTTCACGGCTTAAATACGGATGCGAGTTTCCGCTTCGAACGTGGAGTCGATCCAGAATTGACGCTTTATGCATTGAAACGCGCTGCCTTGCTGATCATGGAGATTGCTGGTGGATGTATAGCCATGGAACCGTGCGATGTGCATGCCGAAACACCAAAGCCAGCGCGAATTGATTTCAGTTTTCGCCGTTGCAACCTGTTGATTGGAACAGAAATAGATCGCGAGGGGGTGAAAAACATCTTGGCTTCCTTGGACATTAAAGTCATTTCTGAACAAGAAGATAACGCCGTTCTTGAAGTGCCGGCCTACCGAGTTGATGTCCTTCGCGAAGCAGACGTCATCGAAGAGGTCTTGCGTATCTACGGGTTCAACAAGGTGCCACTGCCTGAAAAATTAAATACATCCATCGGAACATCACGAAAACCTGATGTAGACCATTACCGTTTCACATTGGCAGAGATGCTTGTGGGCAAAGGGTTTTACGAGGTGATGAACAATTCGTTGACAAGTTCAAACTATGTGGCGACGCTTGGAAATGCGGCGATCAAAGCAGAAAACAATGTAGAAATGCTCAACCCATTAAGTCAGGAACTGGACGTGATGCGTCAAAGTATGGTTTTTGGTATTTTGGAAGGAATTCAACACAATCAAAATAGACAGCATCCTGACTTCAAATGTTTTGAGTTCGGTACAACCTACCATAAATACGGCGACCGCTTTGTGGAAAGCAAACGTTTGATTCTTGCGATAACGGGCAGAAAAAGTCCTGAATCGTGGAACTCTAGTCCCGAGATGGTCAATTATTTTTCCATGAAAGGCGTCGCAGAAAGCATTTTCTTGCGCTTAGGATTGAAAGCATTTTTAAATTACACCGAATGGAAAACATCTGTTTTCGAGGAAGGCTCAGAGATGACCTTATTGAAAAGTAAGGTTGGACAAATTGGATGGATTGGAAACAAGGTTAAGAAACACTTCGGAATCAAACAAGATGTGTTTTTTGCAGACTTGGATTGGGATGTGCTGATGGAACATGTGAAGAATGTGAAGATTCGCTCCAATGAGTTGCCTAAAACATTCGCTACTCGACGCGATTTTTCGTTGTTATTGGACAAGTCAGTGACCTTTGCTGAAATAGAGCGCGCTGCAAAAGCTTGTGACCGTAAAATCTTGCGTGAAGTGGATCTTTTCGATGTGTATGAAGGGAAAAATCTTGATGAAGGCAAAAAATCATATGCAGTTTCCTTTACCTTTCAAGATGCAGAAAACACCTTGCGCGATGAAGCGGTAGATGCTGTTATGGAGAAAATTCGAAAAGAATTGGAGTCGCAGTTGGGCGCTCAGTTAAGATCCTAAACTTACAAAGCCTATGAATCGAAAAGGACTTGTGATTACGGGGATTGGAACAGATGTTGGTAAAACGGTTGTAAGCGCAATTGTTGTTCAGGCCTTGGGTATGGACTATTGGAAGCCCGTTCAAGCTGGTGATTTGGACAATAGCGATACTAAGAAAGTGAGGAAATTAACGCAAGACATTGATTGTTTACCTGAGCGTTATCAATTGACAACACCCGCTTCTCCGCACCATGCGGCAAACCTCGACAAGCTTACCATTTCTCTAAATGACTTTTCCATTCCGTCTGGCAATCGACCACTTTTGATTGAAGGTGCCGGTGGAGTTTTGGTTCCTCTCAACAACCAAGGATTGGTCTTTGCGGATTTAATTGAACATTGGAAATTGCCAGTTATTGTCGTTTCACGGCATTATTTGGGAAGTATCAACCATACCTTGTTGACCTTGGAAGGACTAAAGTCAAGAAAAATCACAGTGGCAGGAATTGTTTTTGTAGGCGATGAAAATAGTGCCACGGAGTCGATTATTCTTTTGAAAACAGGGGTGAGATTTATCGCGCGAATACCCATAGTTGATGAGGTGAGTCCAGAATTTATCCAAGAACAGGCGCAACGAATCGCTCCGACATTAAAGGTTTTTTTTTCATGAGTGATATCCTCAAACGCGATCAGAAATATGTGTGGCATCCTTTCACGCAAATGCACACTGCACCAGCACCATTGCCAATTGTTCGTGCCAAGGATGCAGTGCTTTATGCCGAGGATGGCTCTGAGTACATCGATTGCAATTCATCTTGGTGGGTAAATATCCATGGACATGGAAATGAGCACATTTCCAAAGCAATCACAAAACAACTGGAAACCCTAGATCACATTATTTTTGCTGGAGTGACACATCCCGCTGGTGTTGAGCTTTCAGAAAGAATAGTGGCTGTTCTCCCTCCCAATTTAACACGTGTATTTTTCTCAGATGATGGCTCTACATCAGTGGAGGTCGCATTAAAAATGGTTTTTCAATACTGGTTCAATCAAGGAATTCCACGCCACCGCATTCTTGCTTTGGATGGCGCTTATCACGGCGATACATTCGGTGCAATGTCCGTTGGACAACGCGATTATTTTAATGCGCCTTTTGAACAGTTTTTCTTCGATGTAGATTTTTTAGATTTTCCCTTAGAATCCAACCATGTTGAATTGCTTTCAAAGGCAGAGTCACTTTTTAAAACAAATGAATTTGCCGCGCTCATTGTCGAACCACTTGTTCAAGGTTCTGCTGGGATGCGCATGTATTCAGCCGACTTTTTGGATAAGTTGACAGCCCTTGCGCGAAAGCACGGCGTGAAGGTGATCTTCGATGAGGTGATGACAGGCTGGGGTAGGACAGGGACGCTCTTTGCCCTCGATCAATGTGCCGAAAAACCAGATATCGTATGCCTTTCAAAAGGTTTGACTGGTGGGGTACTTCCTTTAGGCTTAAGCGTAGCCACCGATGAAATCTATGAGGCCTTTTTGTCGGATGAAAAAGTAAAGGCTCTCCTTCACGGACATTCATTCACCGGAAATCCACTCTGTTGTGCCGCTGCAATAGCCAATTTGGATCTTTTCGGACAGCAAGCGACGTTTGATAATATGGCACGAATTGCCGAACAGCACACCTCGTTTGTCGATCGAATAAGTGCACATCCCGGAGTTTTGGATGCCCGACAGCAAGGAACTATCTTGGCGATTGAATTGAAAGATCCTTCTGGTAAAGCCTATTTTTCAAACATTCGGGATTTGGCTTATGCCTTTTTTCTTGAGCGGGGATTGCTGATCAGGCCTT